>DEQA01000010.1 GCA_002359075.1 Planococcaceae bacterium UBA3378 | reverse complement strand
ACAACACCCGAGCCGCGTTCCCCTTTGATGACATATGTTTCAAAACGGGCACCGTTATTGTTGTTGACGATCGCTACTTTTTCATTTGCTTCAATACCCACAGCGTCCATAATATTTTCGTCAATTGTAATAGAGCCTACATAGTTCAGGTCGGCCTGTGTTACTGTTGCACGGTGGATTTTCCCGTTCATCATCGTTTTAAACATTACTTCATTTCTCCTTTGAGTGAAAACATTAAGTTGTCGATCAGTCTTGTTTTACCAATATATACGGCAACAGCTAGCAGTACATCTGTTGTTTTGTCATTGATTTGTGCTAAATCAGGATACGATAAGCATTCCAGATAGTCAATTTTACCGCTTGTCTTTGATTCGATATGATGCGCAGCTTTCGCAATCGCCTGTTCTACATTCCCGCTGGCGAGCATTTCTTCCTTCGCGATGTTTAGAGCAGCAAAAATGGCCGGTGCTTCTTTTCGGTCCTGCTCTGTTAAATAGACATTGCGGCTCGATTTCGCCAGTCCGTCCGCCTCGCGCACAATCGGCACCGTCCGGATTTCAAGCGGGAAGTTATAATCACGTACCATCGTTTGAATGATCGCTACCTGCTGGGCATCCTTTTGACCGAAATAAGCGCGGGTAGGCTCTGCCAGATGGAACAGCTTCGCAACAACCTGCAGCACCCCATCAAAATGCCCCGGCCGGCTTGCACCGCACAGGATTTCCGACTGACGTCCGGCACGAATGTAAATCCCGCCGTCAGTAGGGTACATTTCCTCGACAGAAGGAGCAAAAATAACATCAACCCCTGCTGATTCGGCAAGCTTTGTATCACGTGGCAGATCGCGCGGATAGGACTCAAAATCTTCATTCGGCCCAAATTGTGTCGGGTTAACGAAAATGCTCATGATGACAAGGTCATTTTCATTGCGCGCCTGGCTTGCTAGTGTCAAGTGGCCCTCGTGGAGATAGCCCATTGTCGGTACTAAGCCAATTGTTTTTCCCTGCTCTTTTGCCTGCCGCACAATGTTCTTTAACTCTGGAATCGTCGAGACGATTTTCGTTGCTGTGTCGATCATTTTACTGCGCCTCCGTATAAGCCGTTCAATTCTTCTTCCTTCATCGTGAAGCTTTGCGCAAGTGTCGGGAATGTGCCCGATTTTACCGCTTTGGTATAGCCTTCAATACCGCGTGCCACTTCGTCTCCTACAAAAGCAAATCCTTGCACGAACTTCGGAATGTGATGCTTTCCATATAACAATAGATCATGGAATACAAGCACTTGCCCATCAGCGTCTGCCCCTGCCCCAATACCAATCGTCGGAATTGCCAGCTTCTCTGAAACAAGCGCTGTCAGCTGATGCGGAATACATTCCAGCACAACCGCACATGCACCGGCCTGCTCTGCTGACAATGCGTCCTCAATAAGCTTTTCTGCCTGTTCTTTTGTTTTCCCTTGTACTTTATAGCCGCCCAGCACACCTGCAGACTGCGGCTGTAAACCAAGATGCGCAACAACCGGAATACCGGCACTAGTCAGTTTTTTGATGACGCCGATTACTTCATCGCCGCCTTCTACCTTCAAGGCATCAGCACCTGTTTCCTGCATCATGCGCACAGCTGTCTTTAACGTGTCATTCACATCTCCATGGTACGAACCAAACGGCATATCCACTACGATGAACGTATCTTTTGCACCGCGGCGGACCGCTTTGCTGTGGTGGATCATATCTTCCACCGTTACTGGCATCGTTGATTCATAACCAAGCACTACCATGCCTAATGAGTCGCCGACTAAAATCATATCGACGCCTGCATCCTCCGAGAACTTTGCCGCCGGGTAATCGTATGCTGTAATCATGACGATTTTTTCACCCTGTTGCTTCATTTTCAAGAAATCGCTTGTTGTTTTCATTTGTTCCTCCTTCAAGTTCATTGAAGAAAACAAGAAAACCCTTCTATCCGGTAATAGACAGAAGGGCAGCGCTTGTGTGTTGTACGCTTCGTTTTCTTCCGTCCCTGTCTAAAGTAGATCAAGGCAGACTCTTCATAAAATTGGTAAATCAGGTACAGTTCACTAAGGATACTGTCCATCTATTAATATACCAATTTTACATGAAGACGTACAGCTTTACTATTTATCTTTCTTACGCAGCGCCGGAAATCAGCAGAGCTCAATATCTGCTGAATAGACGCCTTTTATCTCACCGGAAGCGGTTTTGATCTCGAGTACACCCGCTTCTGTAATGCCAAGTGCCACGCCCTCGATCACCTCCCGCAGTGTTGTGGCGCGCACATGCCTTCCGATTGTCACGGAAGCTTGTTCCCATAAAGCCTTAATCGGCGAAAACCCGTTTTTTATATATTGGTCGCCGTAGCACTCCAAGTAATACAGCACCTTTGCTACAAACTCTGCACGGTCTACTTCCCTGCCAAGCTCCGCTGCAATAGAAGTAGCAATAGTATGCAGCTCCTGCGGGAAATCTTCTATTGTTTGATTCACATTAATCCCGATACCGATTAGTAGTGCCTGGACACAATCTGCCTCGGCGATCATCTCCGTTAAAATACCGGTACACTTCTTGCCGTTCAGCAAAATATCGTTTGGCCATTTTATTTCCGGTGTTAGCTCTGGATACAGCGCCTTCATTGCATTAACAATGGCAACAGCTGCCACTAATGTAAACTGCGGGGCTTGTTGCGGCGGCACATCCGGCTTTAGGATGACGGTCATCCATACACCTTTGCCTGCTGTAGATTCCCACGGACGCAGCATCCGGCCCCGCCCGGCTGTTTGCTCCTCGGCGATGATGACTGTCCCGTCTGCTGCTCCGTCTCTTACAAAGCCATGCGCAAGAACCTGCGTGGAATCGACTGTAGTAAAATGGTGAATCGACCGGCCAACACGCTCCGTCTCCAGAAATGACTGAATTTGGGCACCATCCATCCGGTCAGGGACACTTTTTAGGACATAGCCCTTTTTCTTTACCGTTTCAAGTATGTATCCCTCATCCTGCAGCGCCTGTAAATGCTTCCAAACCGCTGTGCGCGATACACCAAAGTCATTTGCGAGCTGCTGTCCGGAAATGGGCTCCCCGCCTGCTTTTAATAATCTTGCTAATAATTCATCCTTCAGTGAGAAAGTCATGTATGAACCAATCCCTTATCTGCTCTTTATTGTTTTCTATTTCGCCGCTGAGGACGGCTAGAACCGCTTGTTCCATCGCCTCTTTCAGCCAAGGGCCACCTTTTCCTCCAGTCCACGCGATAAAGTCATGGCCATTCACAGCAAGCTCCTGCCTTGTTTGAATAGGGAGCGCGGCCTTCCTGCGGGAAATCTCTTCTTTTTGGAAGGATAATGCTTTTTCTTCCCAAACAGCAAAATCAAAAGCTGTCTCTAATACATCTTGCTCAAATGTGAAATAATCGAAAGGAAGCCAGCCGTCCTGAAGCTTGTTATACGCTGTGAGCACATTTTGTATAAAATGTTTGATTTTATTTGATAGACGGTAGGACTTTACGATACTTTGTTCATCTTTATTCAAAAACGCCAAGTATGCCCAGCCGACAGCCGCTTTATCTGCCTGGAAAAAAGTCCACCTGTTTTGGTGGGAGGCTATATTCCCGGGCAGATGAAGCGCCAATTTGCTTTCGACAAGTGAATCGATTCCTATTTTCGGTGCAGCGCTCACCCACATTTTTTCGAGTTCCGCAGCGATGCGTTCATGGGCAACAAAGACTATTTCATGGGCATGTTCCTTCACGGCCGTCAATGTTGCCGGTTCAATGGAAAAGCCGAGCTGCGCGGAAAAACGCACAGCCCGCAGCATACGTAATGCATCTTCTGCAAAGCGGTCGGATGGATTCCCTACCGCCCGAATGATGTTCTTCGCAATATCATCACGGCCGCCGTATAAGTCAATAATGCGTTCCTCTGCATCCATCGCGATGGCGTTCATTGTGAAATCCCTGCGCTTTAAATCCTCTTCAAGCGAGCGGACAAAGACAACACCATCCGGCCGGCGATGATCTGCATATTCACCGTCTGTCCGGTAGGTCGTTACCTCAATCGGTTCCCCCGCATCCAGTACAAGAACTGTCCCATGTTCAATTCCGACATCGACCGTTTTGCTAAAGACGCTTTTCACTTCCACCGGCAATGCACTGGTCGCCACATCGACATCGTGGACCGGTCGCCCAAGGAGCACATCACGCACCGCGCCGCCTACAAAAACCGCTTCGAACCCTGCTTCCTCAAGCTGCCGAATAACCTGTTTTGCTGCCTGCCACTGTTGTTTCATATTTTTACCGCAGCCAGCCTTTCATATAGTTTTTCATACTGCTCAATAATTGTTTCGGATCTGAATTTTGTCTGTACTGCTTCAAGCGCATGGAGACGGAATTTCGAGAGCTTTTCTTCATCACTCAACAGCTCGATTGCATAGCGTGCCGCTGCCTCACTATCACCAGGCTCTACGATAAATCCATTTTTCCCGTGTTCAATTACTTCCGGGATGCCTCCGATATTTGTACCGATACCCGGTACCCCGCATGCCATTGCTTCTAATAGTACAAGCCCAAAGGATTCTTTTTCCGACATCAAAAGTTTCAAATCACTAATGGAAAACAGTTCCGCGACATTTTCCTGCTTGCCTAAAAACAGCACATCATCGGGATACGGCGAGGCTTTTACCTGTTCGGTCACACGGTGCTTTTCAGGACCGTCTCCTACAAGCAGCAGCTTCGCAGGCATCGCTTCCCTTACTTTCATAAATGTCTCAATAATATGCGGGATATTTTTGATCTTCCGGAAGTTCGA
>DEQA01000029.1 GCA_002359075.1 Planococcaceae bacterium UBA3378 | reverse complement strand
TGTTAAAAGCAATGATTATTAACGGGGGCAGTGACATCAAGACAATCGGCGATGAGATCGAGCTACATATCCCACCAAGGAATCTTTATTTCCTGGCTGAATAGGAGGCGAAAAGGATGAAGCAACAAATTGAATACCAAACAAGCCGGTGGTCCCGCGCTACCCGTTCCCCCTATTTTGTCTATCTATTAATTTCACCGTTATTTCTTATTTTATTTGCCTATGTCGTCTATCCGTTTTACTCTACATTTCTTGAAAGCTTTGCCGGGGATGACACCCTTGCCAACTACCGCAAATTTTTCAGTCTGGAGAGTACGGCTAACCTGGAAGCATTATGGAACAGTGTTTACATTTCCATCATCAGTGTCATTTGCTGTGCAGTTGTCGGCGTGACAATGGCATTTCTTTTGGAGCGGTATGAATTCCCGGGACGCAGATTACTGTCCGTTCTTGTACTGGTCCCGATGGCGCTCCCTCCCCTTGTTGGTGTACTTTCCTTCACCTTTTTATACGGCGAAAGCGGCATCTTCCCCCGCTTTTTTCAGCATCTGTTCGCGCTTGAGGAAGTACCCTTTTCCTTAAAGGGTATATGGGGTGTCGTCGTCGTGCATACATTTACGATGTACACCTATTTTTATCTAACAGCATCGGCTGCCATCAAGGGGCTGGATCCATCGCTAGAAGAGGCGGCAACAAGTCTGGGGGCCGGACGAATCCGGGTTTGGACGAAAGTCATTTTGCCGATGCTGACACCGTCTATCGTTGCCTCTTCCCTGCTCGTCTTCATGGTGTCCATGGCTTCCTATACTGCCCCGCTCATGTTCGGTGTGGAACGGACAATGACAATGCAGATTTACTTATCGCGGACAAACGGCAATTTGGATATGGCAGCCACGCAATCGACGATTTTATCGATTGTCTCTATCCTGTTCTTACTCATCATGCGCTGGTATCAAAACCGGCGCAACTATCAAAATTTGAGCAAAGGAGTCAGTGTTCACCGCTCAGAAGTCACATCAAAACCATTAAAAACAATTTCTATTTTTCTATCCTTTGCCGGTACATTGATTCTTATCCTGCCAATATTAGTACTCATTCTGATCTCCTTTTCGAAAGATGGCGCTTGGACGATTCAGATTTTGCCAACAGACTATACGCTGGATCATTATAAGGCGCTCTTCACGGATGAACGAACATGGCGGCCGATTTGGAATTCGATTCAGATGGGGGCTGTTGCGACAGTCGGCAATATCATTTTCGGGGTTGCGGCAGCCTATGCCATGGTGCGGCTTAGCTTCAAAGGAAAGTCACTGCTTGATACGCTCATTATGATTCCGTGGGCACTGCCTGGAACGGTTGTCGCCGTCAACCTGATTGCCGCCTTCAGCACGGAAAGCCCGTTTGCCTTTAACCAAGTGCTGATCGGGACATTCTGGATTTTGCCGCTTGCCTATTTCGTCCGGCACTTGCCGCTCGTATTCCGTTCAACATCGGCTTCCTTGCTGCAGCTCGATCAATCTATTGAAGAGGCATCGCGCAGTTTGGGAGCAAACTGGTGGTATACATTTAGAAGAATCGTCCTGCCGTTGACCTTATCCGGTATTATCGCTGGTACATTACTGGCACTCGTCCAGAGCATTGGCGAATTTGTAGCATCTATCCTGCTGTACAGCACAACGACGATTCCGTTATCGGTCGCTATATTCCAAAAGCTTTATGCATTTAAATTCGGAACAGCCTGTGCGTATGGTGTTCTTCAAATACTGCTCATTTTGCTTGTTCTATTGATTTCTGAAAAATTGTCTAAAGGTTCTGCCGGTTCTGCCATATAATGATTTTACCAGCATCTAATGGAGGAAGATGAGGCTATGTTTTTTCAAGATTATAAAAATCATATTAATGAAATAGAGGGTACCAACTTCCCATCGAACAGCTATCGTCAAATGGTGCTCCAGCCTGCCTATAATGAGGCAAAGCAGCATTTTTTAACGTCCATGGTACAAATTCATATTGCGCATCTGCAAATGCTGAAGGAACAGAAGATCGTGACGGCAGAAGATGCGAAGAAAATTGGCAAGGCATTGAAAAAGCTGGATCTGGATTATTTCAAAACCGGGGATTACAGTCCGCAGTTTGAGGATTTATTTTTCCGCATTGAAGATAAATTGATTGAGCTTGGCGGGGATATAGCAGGTAATCTGCATATTGCCAGAAGCAGAAATGATATGGGGATTGCCATTTACCGCATGACACTGCGGAAAAAGCTGCTGTCTGTCATGGAGGAGCTCCTGCATCTCCGTGTGTCCCTTATTGCATTCGCCGAGGAACATGTCGATACGATCATGATCGGCTATACCCATACACAGCAGGCGCAGCCTACTACGTTTGCCCATTATTTAAAGGCAGTGATTAATCAGCTGACACGTGATTTCCACCGTATGCAGGCCGCTTTCAGTACCATTAATAAAAGCAGTATGGGCGCTGCAGCCCTTACGACAACAGGGTTTCATATTAGCCGTGAGCGAATGCAGGAGCTCCTTGCATTCGACGGCCTTATTGAAAACGCATGGGATGCCGTAGCAGGTGCCGATTATATCGCGGAAGCGGCCAGTGTCATTCAATTGGCAGCACTTAATTTGGGGCGCACGTCACAGGATTTCCTCTTGTGGGCAACACAGGAATTCAATGCATTCCGTCTTGCGAGCCCTTATGTTCAAGTCAGCTCCATCATGCCGCAGAAGCGTAATCCGGTATCAATTGAGCATACCCGCTCCCTCTTGTCCTCGGTCGTAGGAGATACAGGCACCGTCCTGCAGATGATTCATAATACGCCGTTTGGGGATATTGTCGATACGGAGGATGATATGCAGCCATTTTTATGGCGGGCAATGGACCGCCTTATCGGCATATATAAGCTGTTTGGCAGTCTTGTTCTTACGATGAACGTCAATAAGGAAAACCTGCTGGAGCGGGCAAGAAACAGCTTTGCCAATGTAACAGAGCTGGCCGATACCCTTGTCCGTTC
>DEQA01000342.1:9179-14134 GCA_002359075.1 Planococcaceae bacterium UBA3378 | reverse complement strand
GGTGCAGCAAGCGGCTTTTGCAATGTGCGCAGCAGCTCAAGAGCTACCGGATGATCGGGCATCCGCATGCCTACTGTGGATAAGCCCGCTGTTACACTCGGCGCAAGAACGCCCGGCTTTGCCTTCATTACAAGAGTAAGCGGCCCCGGCCAAAATGACTCCATACACTTTATTGCTGCGGGCGGTATTTCTTCTATATAACGAGGTAACTCCTCCATCGTGCCAATATGTACAATTAACGGATTATCAGAAGGGCGTCCCTTCGCTTCAAAAATCCGTTTTACCGCTGTCTCATCGGTAGCCACAGCTCCAAGTCCGTATACCGTTTCAGTCGGGAAAGCAACTACCTGTCCTGCATTTAACATATCCACAGCTTGTGCGTAAGTTTTTTCACTATTCACATTTTTATCCACAACTATTTTTGCTGTTTTCATACTTTCACCCCTTCATTTAGAAGAAATATTATAATTAATCCACAATCTGTTAATAAACAGACAAAATTTGTGTATAACTCAGCTGCTCTTCTTCTTTAAAAAAATTTTTCCTTCAGCCATTCAAACAATTTAAAGCGCACTTTTTGCTCTTCCTTTTCTTCTTCTTCCGCTTCTTTCGGCTTATCGCAGATGCTTGGGAATGCTGAGCAGAACCAGTTTTCTCCTCTGCCTTCTCCGATCACAACAACCAATGAATTCGTTGATACCTGTGGATAAAACGTCCGCATGATCAATTTTGGGGGAATTAAGTTATCCCCAGTTTTAAGCTGCATCGGTACATGTGGATATTGCTGCTTAATAAACGTCTGAATGGATGGCGCTAAATTTTCTTCTTCCACAGCAGATTCCCGTAAAAATTCCTGCATATCCGTGACGACCTGCTTTTTCACCAGCTGATCCTTTTCTGTATTGCTGCTCGCAATGACACGTACGACTACATCTTCCGCATAGCCCGGGCGGCTTTCGTCCAGCAATTCTACAAAACCTGGTGATAGATTAATAATCATATATAGACCAAGTGCGCTAATTAATAATTTCAGAACCGCTATTATTTTATCATTTCTTTTAATCTCGTAATCATTTAACATGAAAATCCCTCCTTGCCTAGCATTGTGGACAAGGAGGATTGTTTTTATTCTACTATTTCACAAAAAACAATACGATTTTTTCCATTAATATCTTTCACGATTTCCACAACCGCTGTCGGAAATGCCTGTTCGAACATCTTTTTTACTGCCGGTCCTTGCTTATAACCGATTTCTACTGCGATCAAACCTGGCTTATTCATAAGCTTCGGCAGACTCTCAGAAAGCTTGCGGTACAAAATCAGTCCCTCTTCTTCTGCAAAAAGAGCAGAATGCGGTTCGTGATCAAGTACTACTTCCGACATGTCAGCCTTTTCCTCCAATGCAATATAGGGAGGATTTGATAAAACAACATCCCATTTTTCATCCTGAATAGGCTCTGTCAGATCACCTAACCGAAAATCAATGTCTGCCTGAAGATGTTCCGCATTTTTGGCAGCCGTTTGTAACGCAGCAGGCGAGATATCCGTTGCCGTCACCTGGGCCTGCGGAAGTTCCTTTTTCATCGTGACAGCGATCGCGCCGCTGCCTGTTCCAATATCCGCAACCTTTAACGGCCGGTCTCCAAAGAGTCCGCGGCACCGATTCATCGCACAGACAATGAGTTCTTCTGTTTCAGGCCGCGGGATGAGCACGGACTCATCCACCAAAAAGACGCGGCCGTAAAATTCCTCCGTTCCCGCAATGTATTGAACAGGACGCCCTTTTGCATGTTCTTCCACATAAGATTGAAACAGTTCAAGCTGCTCTTCGGACAACAGGTCATGTGCACGCATCATCAGACCTGAATAATTCGTTTGTAACACATGCTGCAAAAGCAAACGTGCAGCATTTTCATCGCGACCTTTACCCGTCAAAAAAGAAGAAGCCCCGTTCAGGGCCTCCAATACTGTTTTATGCATCTTGATTTAACTTCTCTAATTTAGAAGCCTGTTCTTCTAAAATAAGAGCATCAATGATTTCGTCAAGCTTGCCTTCGACGATTTGGTCAAGCTTCTGTAAAGTCAAACCGATGCGGTGGTCTGTTACACGGTTTTGTGGATAATTGTATGTGCGGATACGCTCAGAACGGTCGCCTGTTCCGACTGCTGATTTACGCGTGGAATCGATTTCAGCCTGCGCCTCCGAACGGTGTAACTCTGCTACACGCGCCACTAAAATTTTCATCGCTTTTTCGCGGTTTTTGATTTGAGAACGCTCATCCTGCATCGATACAACAACCCCTGTAGGTAAGTGGGTCATACGGACAGCGGACATCGTTGTATTTACCGATTGACCACCGGCACCAGAAGAAGCGAATGTATCCACACGGATATCTTTTTCGTGAATTTCCACTTCTTCCACATGCACCTCTGGCAAGCAGGCTACTGTAGCTGTTGATGTATGAATACGGCCTTGTGATTCTGTCGCCGGTACACGTTGTACACGGTGTGCGCCGTTTTCAAATTTCAATTTGGAATAAGCACCTTGGCCGTTAATCATAAAGATGACCTCTTTATAGCCGCCTGCCGCGTTTGGTGCTGCTTCCATAATATCAATTTTCCAGCCCTGCGATTCAGCATAGCGTGTATACATACGGAACAGGTCGCCTGCGAAAATATTTGCTTCATCTCCGCCTGCTGCACCGCGGATTTCCATAATGACGTTTTTATTGTCGTTCGGGTCTTTCGGAATTAATAAAATGCGAAGGCGCTCTTCCAGTTCTTCGATTTGTCCTTTCAATTCATTGAATTCTTCCTTTACCATTTCCAGCATATCTGGATCTTTTTCGATATCCAGCATTTCCCGTGTGTCCGCAAATTGCTGTTTTGCTTCTTTGTATTCACGATACACTTCGACTGTTTCTTGGATATCAGATTGCTCTTTTGAATAGTCACGTAGTTTTTTACTATCATTCACGATATCCGGATCACTTAATAATTCATTTAAACGTTCGTAACGATCTTCAACCGCTTGTAATCGATCAAACATGATTTCACCTCTTCATATTTTTACTCTTATTCTTTACCGCAACAGTGGGAAGTCTCACTTTTTTACTATAATCCATCCATCTCCACTGAAACGGATACAATAACGAATCTCTTCTCAATCTACCTACATTAGTATAATGAATTCCCTGCCTTCGTGCTAGCATTATTCATAAGAAAGATGCAGGCATGCTACACAAAAGACGATATTTAACATATCTTTTTACAACGGCGGGTTGTTATGACATTTACGGCAAACAGGGTAATATGTATCATTGCCCCCGATTTGGATCTGGTCACCTGTGTATACCGGTTTTTTATGTTCGTCGACACGCAGGTTCATCGTCGCCTTTTTATGGCAGAACCAGCAAATTGTCTTCATTTCCTCAATTTTGTCGGCATAGATCAGCATATAGCGGCTGCCTTCAAACAGCTCATTCTGGAAATCATTTTTTAGTCCAAAGCCCATTACGGGAATATTTAATTCATCCACAATTCGTGTCAGCTGGATGACATGCTCCTTCTTTAAAAACTGCACTTCATCGACCAGCACGCAATACAGCTTTTCATCATGAGCCTTTACTGTCTCAAATAGATCCGTATCACTAAAGACAGGAATTGCATCCCGGCGCAGCCCAATACGGCTTGATACCATTCCTACCTCATCCCGCGTATCGATACCCGAAGTGAAGATGAGAACCGGCTTATTCTGTTCCTCGTAGTTATGTGCAACTTTTAAGATTTCAATAGACTTTCCACTGTTCATTGCGCCGTGCTTGAAAAATAATTGCGCCATACAAATATACCTCTTTCCTAAGATGCTCTTTCTTCCTTCATTTTATCCATAATTTGAAGGTGCTCCGTCAATTGGGCAAATCCCTTTTATGCATAAAATGAAAAAACCCTGAGTTGGTCTCAAGGCCATCATGTTTGGTTTATAATCTACTATCCACCTTATAACTCACTATTGATAGTATACTTTTTGAAGCCTTCCTCTGCAATCCATCTTCCTTACTTTCCCCGGTAGAATAGAAACAAAAACGCCTGCCGGGCAAAAACATCAGCAGGCGTTTTATAAAGATAACACCTCACGCAGCTCGGCGTGAGGTGTTGTGTACGGAACAATTATTTGTTAAGACCGTATTTTTTGTTGAAACGATCAACACGTCCGTCAGCAGACGCGAATTTTTGACGGCCAGTATAGAATGGGTGACATTCGTTGCAGAACTCGACAACGATGTTTTCTTTTACTGAACCAGTTTGGAATGTGTTACCGCAAGAGCAAGTTACTGTTGCAGTTTTGTAATCTGGATGAATTCCTTGTTTCATATTCGTTTTCTCCTCTCGCCCTGAACCATCCGGAACAGAGTATTATTCGAACTGCACCTTACATAGCCCGAATATGATCACCACAGGAACCCGTAGTGAAAGCGGTAAAGCCAGCTACATATGTGCACGTTGCATACTTTAAGAGAATACCATACTCCGCCTATGAAATGCAAGCAATAAAATTTTGGTTGAGAAATGAAATTTTATCGGCGGTTTTCTACCGTTTATCAGCGGTTGCATGCTTTTTATCAGCGGTTCCCATCGATTTATCGGCGATTCCCCAACATTTATCAGCGGTTTATTCCCTTGAAATAATTCTACAGCAGGCCTTTACCTTTTGTCGCTTTTTTCATATCTTCATTCAGCTTATCAAAAAACTCTTCATTTGTTTTTGTCGTACGGAGCTTACGCAGGAACTTCTCTGCAAAGTCCGGAGAATCGCTGAATGTTTTGCGGATTGCCCATAATTTTTCCAGCTGATCCGGCTCAAGCAGCAGCTCTTCTTTCCGCGTACCGGAACGGCGAATATCAAGCGCCGGGAAAATACGGCGTTCTGCCAGATGACGGTCCAAATGCAGTTC
>DEQA01000342.1:4694-9057 GCA_002359075.1 Planococcaceae bacterium UBA3378 | reverse complement strand
AAGCGCTTCGGACGGTGGAATGCAGCAGGGTCAATACCGCCTGATAATGTACGTCCGCTTGGCGGGATGACAAGATTGTATGCACGGGCAAGACGTGTAATGGAATCCATTAAAATGATGACGTCACGCTTATGCTCTACAAGACGGCGAGCTCGCTCCAGCACGATTTCAGCTACCTTCACATGGTTTTCAGGCACTTCATCAAAAGTGGAAGAAACCACATCCGCCTTTACTGAACGCTCGATATCCGTTACTTCCTCCGGGCGCTCATCGATCAGCAGCACAATCAGTTCTGCTTCCGGATAATTCGTTGTGATAGCGTTGGCGATCTCTTTTAACAGCGATGTTTTCCCTGCCTTAGGCGGCGCTACAATCAAGCCGCGCTGGCCGAAGCCGACAGGGGCCACTAAATCCATAATACGTGTCGATAATTTATTCGGCTCTGTTTCAAGCTTGATTTGACGGTCTGGATATAGCGGGGTTAATGCCGGGAAGTGAACACGTTCTTTCGCAACTTCCGGATCCTCTCCGTTAACTGCCTGTACTTGAAGAAGTCCGTAATAACGTTCATTCTCTTTTGGAGGACGCACTTTACCCGTTACCTTGTCCCCGTTTCGCAGGTCAAAGCGGCGGATTTGGGAAGCAGAAATATAAATATCCTCTTTTGAAGGTGAATAGTTGATGGGGCGAAGGAAACCAAAGCCTTCCTGTGAAACAATCTCAAGCACGCCTTCCATAAAAAAGTAGCCTTCAAGCTCTGATTGGGCCTTTAATATAGAATAAATCAGCTCTTTTTTATTGAGCTTACTATAATAAGAAATTTTAAATTCACGCGCCTGTGCGTATAACTCTTTTAATGTCATATTTTCCAGCTGTGCAATGGTAAGAGCTGTCATTAACATTTCTCCTGTCTATTTTTTTTATCAGTGTCTAGGCAATTCGCGTCAGATGCTTCCTGCGCGAAAGCAAAGCGACATCAACACGCCGTTCTCGCTTCGAAAGTCTCTTCTGCGTGCAGGCACGCTGTGAGCCTTCTGCAAGCAGCTGTCACGGCTATCGGTGCGCGAATGCGCTTTTCTTATCTCGGAATATCTTGAAATGGGAGAACTTTCATTGCTAGAAGAGCCCGGCGAAGAATGCCGGGCAAGTAAGTTGTGAAGTTATTTAATAATTGATGATTTTTTCTTGATGCTATGGCGTCCCTCAATAAAGCGTACCGTACCTGTTTTCGCACGCATTACAACAGAATGTGTCAGGGCGTAGCCGCCTTTATATTGAACCCCTTTTAAAAGTTCGCTATCTGTTACAGCTGTTGCTGCAAAAATAGCATCATCACCTTTTACGAGGTCTTCCATGTAAAGCACTTTATCTACATCAATACCCATTTTTTTACATCTCGCAAGCTGTTCTTCATCTTCTGGTACAAGTTTCGCCTGGAAATCTCCACCCAGGCATTTTAAAGCAACAGCAGAAATGACACCTTCAGGGGCACCGCCAGTACCGAACATAATATCAATACCCGTCTCATCGAATGCTGTATTGATCGCAGCACCTACATCGCCATCTTGGATAAATTTGATACGGGCACCTGCTTCACGGATTTCATCTACGATCGCCTGGTGACGCGGCCGGTCCAGTAATGTTGCCACTACATCGGATACGTCTTTGTTTTTCGCTTTCGCTACTTGAAGTAAATTATACGTGACAGAAGCATTAATATCTACTTTTCCTGCCGCTTCAGGTCCAACAGCGATTTTTTCCATATACATATCAGGAGCATTCAGTAAATTACCCCGGTCTGCAATCGCCAAAACTGTCATCGCTCCGTTCGTACCTTTTGCGACGATGTTTGTTCCTTCCAGCGGATCGACAGCGATATCTACTTCCGGTCCGCCGTTACGCAAACCAAGCTCTTCACCGATGTAAAGCATCGGTGCTTCATCCATTTCGCCTTCACCGATGACTACTGTTGCATGCATCGGAATCGTATCAAACATATGGCGCATTGCTGATGTTGCTGCGTCATCTGCTTCGTTTTTCAGTCCACGTCCCATCCATTTTGCTGAAGCGATTGCTGCAGTTTCTGTTACGCGTACGACTTCCATTGATAAACTACGTTCCATTGTTTAATTTGCCTCCTGTTTTCGGCCAGCTTAGATATCTAGACAGCTATATACTTGCCTAAACCAAAACCTTAACTTAAATTTCACTTCTTACTACATTGTAACATATTCATCACTCGGTCTATCTAGACAGTTCTATCAGGTGTTAAAATCGTTTCGCGCCGTATGTTGGCACCGAGCGCGCAAAGCTTTTCAATCAGGGAGCTGTAACCACGCTCAATATGATAGATATCGTGGATTTCCGTCTCTCCTTTTGCAAGGATGCCTGCTAACACAAGCGCCGCTCCGGCACGCAGGTCTGTCGCCGTTACTACGGAGCCTTCCAGCTGCGTGGGGCCTTCAATGATAGCGGTATTTCCCTCTACCCGCGCTTTGGCATTCATCCGCCGCAGTTCATCTATATGCTTAAAGCGTGCCGAGTAGATCGTATCTGTTATTTTTGAAGCACCTACTGCCTGTGTCATAAGGACGGATAACGGCTGCTGTACATCCGTAGGAAAACCAGGATATACAAGTGTTTTAACATCAACCGCATTCAGTCTTCCTTGTTTTGGAATAAAGATGCTTTCCTCATCCTCTTCTACAACGACGCCCATTTCCCGAAGTTTCGCTGTCACGGAGTCCAGATGCAGCGGAATGACATTATCGATGGTCACACCATCACCTATGGCAGCAGCCATAATCATGAATGTAGCCGCTTCGATGCGGTCCGGGATAATCGTATGCTTCGTACCGTGCAGTTCCTCTACACCATCAATCCGAATGACACTTGTACCGGCCCCTTTAATCTTAGCGCCCATGTTTGAAAGGAGCGTAGCAACATCGATAATTTCCGGCTCCTTTGCTGCATTTTCGATAATCGTGCGTCCCTTTGCCAGCACTGCAGCAAGCATGATGTTGATTGTTGCCCCTACACTTGCCACGTCCAAGTAAATTTTTGCACCGCGCAGCTCATCTGCCCGAAGATAGATAGCTCCGTGTTCATTTGTCACTTTTGCACCAAGTGCCTCAAACCCTTTAATATGCTGGTCAATTGGACGCGGACCTAGAAAGCATCCACCGGGCAGGCCGATCACAGCTTTTTTGAAACGTCCGAGCATGGCTCCCATCAAGTAATAGGAGGCACGCAGCTTCTTAACGTTGCCATTCGGAAGCGGCATAGCAATCATATTCGATGGATCAATCGTCATTGTGCCGTCCTCAAACGACACCTCACCGCCTATTTCTTCAAGCAATGCTTTTAATGTCCAAGCATCTGAAATACTTGGAATCCCGCCGATCGTAACTGGGGAATTTGCCAAGATGGATGCCGGAATTAAAGCAACAGCACTATTCTTCGCACCGCTCACTTTAATCGTACCTTGTAAGCGGTGTCCTCCGTTTATTTTGTAAACATCCATGAAGCGTTATCTCCTCATCAATTTAGAAAGCGTATTTTCCTTATTATTGTCCTTCACGCTTTGACCAATCCGCTAAAAATCCTTCAATCCCCTTGTCAGTTAATGGATGGTTGAATAATTGTTTTAATACCTTGAATGGTGTTGTTGAAATATGTGCCCCAGCTAATGCCGCGTCTGTAATATGCTGCGGATGACGGATGGATGCGGCAATAATTTCCGTTTTGATGTCATGAATCGTAAAGATATCAGCGATTGTTGAAATAAGTTCTACCCCATTATGGCCGATATCATCAAGACGCCCTAAAAACGGCGAAACATAAGTTGCTCCTGCGCGTGCTGCCATCAGCGCCTGGTTAGCTGAGAAAATCAGCGTTACATTTGTTTTAATCCCTTTTTCCGAAAAGAATTTACAAGCTTTCAATCCTTCCGGTGTCATAGGCAATTTCACAGTAATATTCGGGTGAATGGCTGCAAGCTCCAACCCTTCTTTTATCATGCCTTCTGCGTCTAAAGAGATAACTTCCCCGCTGACAGAACCGTCTACTAACTCTGCAATTTCACGCAGACGATCGTGGAAAGAAATATTTGCTTCTTTCGCTACTAATGACGGGTTAGTCGTAACGCCTGATAAAATACCCCAAGAGTGGGCTTCTTTAATTTCGTCAAAATTAGCTGTATCGATAAAAAATTTCATGTTTCTTCCTCCTGTTGCTTATATGCACAAATGTTTCCTTATCGTAAATCAGGAGAAGGCCTGAATTCCAGACTCTTCTCCTGCTATCATCCGTCGCTTTATTACGCCTTTTGAGAGCTACCGAATTCGCGCATTTTACCAATTAC
>DEQA01000342.1:0-4518 GCA_002359075.1 Planococcaceae bacterium UBA3378 | reverse complement strand
CCAGTACCTCCGTGTAAAACTAACGGAAGGTCTGCAAGCTGTGAAATCTCTTCCATTTCTTTGAAGCCTAAGTTCGGCTCGCCTTTGTAAGGACCATGCACAGAACCAAGAGCTGGTGCTAAACAATCAATTTCTGTTTGCTCTACAAGGTTTTTACATTCCTGTGGATCCGCATAATTGATACCGCCGATTACGCCATCTTCTTCGCCGCCTACAGTACCAAGCTCTGCTTCAACTGAAACACCGTTTGCATGCGCATATTCCACTACTTGTTTTGTGATTTCAACGTTTTCTTCGAATGGATGGTGGGAAGCATCGATCATTACGGATGTAAAGCCTGCGTCAATTGCTTCTTTACATTTTTCAAATGAGGAACCATGGTCCAGATGGATTGCTACTGGAACTGTAATATTGTAGCTTTCAATTAAGCCTTTCACCATATGTACGACTGCCACGAAGCCGCCCATATATTTACCGGCACCTTCAGAGACACCTAAAATAACAGGTGAATTTTCTTCCTGAGCCGCCTGCAGAATAGCTTGAGTGAACTCCAGGTTATTGATGTTAAATTGACCTACTGCATATTTTTCAGCTTTTGCTTTAATTAACATTTCTTTCATTGAAACTAACGCCATGATGAAAGTCCTCCTTAAGGATGCTAAATATTTTATAAGAAAACATTCAACCCCATCATAACAAAAACAGGCAGTATTCGCCACTGCCTGCACGGGGCATATCCATACTTTTCACAATTTTACTCCATCTTTAAACCTTTAAAATGCTGTTTACCTCATTTAGCACCTCAAAAATATTGAACGGCTTTGTAAAATAGTGAGAAGCACCAAGCTGCATTGCCTCATCTATTAGCTCCTGTTCCCCGTATGCTGTCATCATAATGACCGGTATATGTGCATTTTTTTCCTTCAGCTGCTCCAAAATTTCGATGCCATTCATGCCGGGGATTTTCATATCCAGCAATACACAGTCGATTGGTTCTTCATCGAAGATTTTTAAAGCTTCTATTCCATTCGCTGCTAAATGCGGCATATACTTCTCTTTTTTAAACAGTTCATTTAATAAAAGTCTAATGCCTGGTTGATCATCGACAATTAAGATTTTTTTCACGTTTGTATTTCTCCTCGGCTTATTTTACCGTAATATATTCTTTCCTAATTCTTTAATTCCTGCTAATCCCAGGATATTTTTCTCATTTTGCAATTTAAATAGCCAAAAACTATAATGAAATGGAGGTGGAACTATGTCAAAAATTTTAACTACACAAATGACCGGGCTGCTGCAGCGCATCCAAACAAGCGAAGAGGAAGCAATTGAAGATACTGCCCGTCTGCTCGCCCAGGCCGGCATTGGACAAGGCAATGTGTACTTTGCGTGCTTTGAGGAATTAAAGGGAGTAGAAATGAATGCGGTACACGGCGCAGCTCCGTTCCTAAAAGCCGTCCCCTGGTCTCCTGAGGTTGAGCTTTCTGAAGCAGACCGCGTCATTATCTTTACCCGCAGCTGTCAAAACCAAGAAGCTGTAGCTTTAGCTAAAAAACTGTACGACCTTTTCATTCCATTTGCGGCCGTTGCCAGTGAGCCGGCAGATAGCGACAATGAATTAAGCGAGCTTGCGTATACTTATATTAGCATGAAGATTCGCGGCGGTATCCTTCCACACCCTTCCAAAATCGGGGAGCGGATTGTCCTTCCGTATGCAATGGCCGCTTTGTTTATTTATGAAGCGATTAAAATGGAATACGATGAAATGGTAGCAGATGATGATAAGGACGAGGAGCCGCCTGCTTCTCCGTTTGCCTAGAAAGCTGACGTGGCATTTCTGACCAATATAGTATAAGTAGAAAATAATGGAGGAGGAAGCAGACTATTCCCCTCCATTTTTAAGTATTTGGACCCGTTCCAAATACTTTTTTACATTCTATAAATTGTATCCCTTTATTTACTATAGAATAGATAGTTGAATGGGGGTTAAAAAATGAAGCACTGGTTTCAAACGATCACCTTTAAAATGATTTCCTTAATCAGCGTGTTGATTATCTTTATTTGCGGAACATTTTTATATTTGCTGCAGGACCATATTCGAAACATGACGGAAAATCAAGTGGCATCAGAGGCACTGAACATTGCCTCAACCATCGCCTCCATGTCAGAAATAATAGAGGCCTTTGATTCCGAGGATCCGAGCGCGGTAATCCAGCCTATCACAATGAAAATCCAACAGGAAATTGGCGCTGCCTTTATTGTCATCGGCAATAACGAAGGCACACGGTATTCACACCCCATTGCCGAAAAAATCGGCATGCAAATGATTGGCGGGGACAATGAGGATGCCTTATTGAACGGAAAATCTTATGTTTCCAAAACGAAAGGCTCCCTTGGATTATCCATTCGCGGAAAGGTACCCCTTATAAAGAACGATGAAATCATTGGTGTTGTATCAGTCGGGTTTCTAGCGGAAAATATTGACCATATGATTCAGGATTCTTTTAAAAAGTGGTTGATGTACGCCGGCCTTTTATTCAGCTTTGGTATTGCAGGTGCAGTTCTTATCTCCTTTTATATAAAAAGACTGCTTTTTAATATGGAACCTGTACAGATCGCAAAATTATACCAGCAGCATAAAATAATTCTGGAAACAACGATGGAAGGGATTCTCGCTGTCGGTCCTGATAGTAATATCACGACTATTAACCACAGTGCCTATGAAATGATCGATCCACATAAAAAGGCGCCCCTCTCTAAATGGATGGGTACGGATATTCAGCATATTTTCACCCGTGAGATTGCGCTTCAGGACACGATCAGGAATCTGGAGATTTCCTTAGATGACTCGATTATCATCCTGAATAAGGCACCGCTTCTTGAAAAGAACAAACAAATCGGCTCCCTGTATACAATGCGTAACAAGACAGACATCCAAGGGATTGCTGCTGAATTAAAACAGGCAAAGCAACGCGCCAATATGCAGCGTGCTCAAACACATGAATATGCAAACAAGCTACATATCATTTTAGGTTTACTCGTCCATCAGAAATATGAAGAGGCTATCCAATTTATTAAAAGAGAAAAGAACATTCAGGGACAGGTTAAACAGATGCTGAACAGCAATTCAAAGAGTCCCCTGCTATTTGCTTTAATTCAAGGGAAAATTACTGAGGCTGCTGAGCTGGGCATCAGCATGGAGCTTAAGGAATGCAATCTATCCAGCGTATTAAATGACAAGCAGGAAGAAGCTCTCCTGACAGCTCTCGGCAATGTGCTGCAGAACGCGATTGAAGCAGTTCGGACTATCAAGAATCCCCTTAAGAGGATCCAGATCACAATCGATGAATATAAGGACCGTATCCTTTTTGAAATCCAGGATAGCGGGCAGGGTGTCAGTGAAGAGCTGTATGCTTCCTTATTTATACGTGGTATGTCCACAAAAGAAGGAATAGACCGCGGACATGGATTGGCCATCAGCAAACAAGCATTGCAGTCAGTTGGTGGAGAAATACTGCTCGATGAGGGAGATCTTCCCGGTGCTTGTTTCTTAATTATTTTACCTAGGTAGGAGGCAGGATCATGGAAAAAACAGTAGGTGTATGGATTGTGGAAGATGATTTCCGTGTCGCCCAAATTCATGCTGATTACATAAAGGACATTGGTTCCTGTACTGTGCTGGAAAATTTACGCAGCGGAACGGAAACGTTAAGAAAACTAGAAGCGGCAACCAATTTACCGGATATTATATTGCTTGATCTGTATATTCCAGATGTAGAAGGTTACTCACTTATAAAGGAAATCCGCTCCCTCTACTCCGCTATCAAAATAGTCGTTATTTCTGCAGCGTCTGAAGCAGAACATGTACAGGACATCGTGAACCTTGGAGTTTTCGATTATATTATCAAGCCGTTCGAGATCCAGCGGCTATCCCAAACGATCGACCGCTACCGATACGTTGAAAAGCTATTCCTCACTAAAGAGCATCTGTCTCAAAAAGAGGTAGATGAATTATTTTCCCCAGCCTTCAAAGAAGGACAGCAGGAGCCTATAGTAAAGGGAATCGACCTTCATACTTTGCAATCTGTCAAATCGCTATTTGAGGATAATACCTTTGAGGAGATGACCGCCTCCAGGCTTAGTGAGGAAATCGGGACAAGCCGCTCAACCGCCCGGCGTTACCTGGAATATTTAGTGGCCGAACAATTTCTCGAAACAAAACTGATCTACGGTTCAGTCGGTCGTCCGGAACGGAAATACACGTATCGTGAAACTTATGAACAAAATTAAAATTATTAACTTTATATAAAATATAATGAGTTTAAGTATTATCGGATTTTTAACTATTCTAGTAATCATAACCCTTCTAATCAGCGGCCGTGTGTCCCCCTTGGTAGCTATGGTCATCCCGCCGATTATTGGTGCCTTACTTGCGGGATTCAGCCTGGCAGATATTGGGGAGTTCTTTGATTCCGGCATAAGCTCGGTCATCAATGTGGCCGTCATGTTTATTTTTGC
>DEQA01000080.1 GCA_002359075.1 Planococcaceae bacterium UBA3378 | reverse complement strand
AAAAACTGATCCATAAACATCCGTTTTAGTTCATCGAATGTTTGTGGATTGTAAACAATATTCGGCTCAAATTCAAGCACTGTTTCTTGCTCTTGAATATAGTCCTCATCGAGTTCATTGGATACATCTATGCTTTCCACATCCTGCGTCTCTTCTTGCTCTTGCTGGCGCTGATTTGGCAGAAACCGTTTCAGGAACGAAAAACGCGGCTTGCCGATTGCTTCTTCTGCAGCCTCTGTCTCAATATGTTCCCATTTTTGAATTTCTTCTCCTGATTCCCATTGATGTTTGACACGTTCCCATTGGTTTTTCTTCAAGCGGACAAATTGAGTTGGATAACGGGTCAGGTCAATTTGATAGCGTGAAATATAATCTTGCAGCTTCACTAATTGAGCCATATACACACTCTCCATTTTTTTCTAGTTGTTATTGAACTTATTGTACATGAGAAAAATAAAGCTCGCACGAAAATAATATGAATCTGCCAAATTTCCCAATGTTCACATAACAATTGGAGCTCTCTAATAGCAGAAAAAAAATAAGGGCAGCCAGCTGAGCCGCCCCTATTCATTATGCATTGATTGGTTGTGGAATTTTTGTTTCGAACTGCGCCTGAAGTTTACGCGTCCAT
Organism: Planococcaceae bacterium UBA3378; assembly: GCA_002359075.1. GTDB lineage: Bacteria > Bacillota > Bacilli > Bacillales_A > Planococcaceae > Lysinibacillus_B. The sequence continues at coordinate 1,945 of DEQA01000080.1, read as the reverse complement.
TCTCCCGGCTTGCCTCCGCTAATTGCATGGCCGTCAATATCAATGATCGGCGTTACTTCTGAAGTCGTAGAAGATACGATCACTTCATCCATCGCAAGCAATTGTTCTTTTGTGAATGCCTCTTCTTTTACCGGCATGCCAATTTCCTCAGCACATTTCAAAATAACTTGGCGTGTGATGCCTTTCAAAATTAAGTTATCAGCCGGATGCGTGTACAAAACACCAGCCTTTACTCCGTAAATATTGGAAGAAGAGCCTTCAGTTACGGTTTCGCCTCGGTGAAGAATCGCTTCATAGCATCCTTTTTCATGAGCTTCCTGTTTGGCAAGTACCGCCCCTAACAGATTAAGCGATTTGATGTCGCATCGAAGCCAGCGGATGTCCTCTACAAACGTTGCTTTCACACCGTTTTCTAGGTTAGCTGCCGGACGCGGGTTTTCTTTTGCATTTCCTGTTATTACCGGCTGCACATCGTCACAAGGGAAGATGTGATTACGCGGACAGGCACCACGAGTAATTTGGAAATAAATATGACCTGTATTGATTTCATTTGCTTCTACTAATTGATGAAGCAGTGTATATAATTTATCCTTTGTATAAGGAACGGTAATTTTAATTTTTTCGGCACTCGCATAGAAACGATCTACATGCTCTTCCAATGTGAATAATTGACCGTTATACACTTTGACAACTTCATATACGCCGTCACCAAACTGGTAACCACGATCCTCTTTGTCTACTACAACTTCTTCATCCGCTACAATGCGGTCATTCCATAAACTATACCCCACCTGTAATCATCCTTTTTCTTTTGAATTTATTTACTTGCCAATTTTACAATGGCTTCTGCATAAATAGCAGCCGCTTTTACTAAGTTTTCTACGACAACATATTCATCTGCCTGATGCGCAACGTCCGGCTCACCTGGATACAGCATGCCGAATGCTACACCCTTTTTCATCACCCGGGCGTAAGTTCCCCCGCCTGTTGATAAAACTTTTGAAAAATCATTCGTATGCTTTTGGTATACTGAAAGCAGCGTTTGGATCAACGCATCATCTTCCGGCACGTAATGCGGTTTCGAATTGCCCGCCACATCCAACACAAACGGCTTTTTAGCCATCTGTTGCTGGACTTCCGTCATTTTTTCTTCAAACGGGTATGTTACGGAATAGCGCATGCTCACTTCAATCACACCGCCATTTTCCCCAAACATGACACGTCCGGGATTTAATGTTGTCTCTCCTGACATATCATCACAATAATTAAAACCCAGTGCCTTGCCTGTATGATCGCCGGCAAATACTTCTGTAAGGAACTGAACAAATTGTGCACCAGCTCCTGTCTTTAGTTCCTCCGTTAAAAAATCAGCGAGAAGTACAGCTGCATTACGTCCTTTTTCAGGCTCCATTGCATGGGCTGATCTTCCTTTAACAGTTATTATATAGCGGTCACCTTCTAAATTTAAAGTGCCTTCTGCGTTATTTTCTGTTAAAAACTTCTGAAATTTCAAATTTATATCCGCGGATGCTTGCTTAAGCTCAGCTGTTGCTGTTTCAGGCACCATATTTATCCGTTTTCCAGCCGTAAAAGATAATAAATTTTCTTCTGCTTCCCGTTGTTGTTTTTGTGTAAAGACGAGATGGGCAATTCCTTTTTCCGCATTAATAAGCGGAAAATCGGCGTCAGGTGCAAAGCCAATTGTCGGCATTTCCTCTTTTTCAAAGTAGCGATCTACACAGCGGAAACCGCTCTCTTCATCAGAGCCTACAATCAGCCGGACCCTTTTGTTCAGCTGAATGCCAGCATCTTTCACGAGCTTCATTGCAAGCCACGCTGCCATTGTCGGACCTTTATCATCAATTGCCCCGCGCGCATACAATTTCCCGTCAACTATTTCCCCTTTAAACGGCGGGTACGTCCAAGTAGCAGGGTCTCCTGCTGG
>DEQA01000282.1 GCA_002359075.1 Planococcaceae bacterium UBA3378 | reverse complement strand
CCTAATTCTTTTGTCCAGCCTTGTTGAACGAATTGTGCAACTGCAGCATGTGCTTCACTTGTATTATAAGAAAGAGTCACAGTCAGATCAGCCGGTTTTGATAAACCAAGCTCTTTTAGTCCAGTTGCTAATAATTCTTTTGCTGTTTCATAATCAGCATCTTTAAAGTATCCTTCATCATCGCCAAAGCCTTCAATAGTGCTAGGAACAATACCTAATGCCGGTTTTTGCTCACCTTTTGTAATATTGTCAGCTAAGCCTTTACGATCAATCGCATAAGCAAGTGCTTTACGAATATTAGCGTTTGACATTACTTTGTCTGTTGTATTGAATTTATAAACGTAAACACCTGTTTTATCAACGATGTTTAATGATCCGTCTGCTTTCAGGCGGTCGATTGCATCAAGAGAAATGTTTCCGTATGGAGGTCCAAGGTAATCAATTTCTCCTGAATCAAACATTGTCATTTGTGTTCCTTCTGATTCAACCATTGCGATGTTTACTTTGTCGACAGAAACGTTAGCAGCATCCCAATAGTTTTCAGATTTCTCAAGAACCATATTGCCGCTGTGTACCCACTCTGTTAGCTTGTAAGGACCATTGGATACGTAAGTCTCAGCTTCGCTGTACCATGTTGGATTCGCTTCCTGAGTAGCTTTATGGATCGGATACATTGTTTTAAAAGCAGTTAGCTCTAGGAAGTATTCTGTTGGCAGTTCTAATGTAACTTCGATTGTTTTTTCATCTGGTGTGCTGATTGCTACTTCTTCAGCAGAACCTTTTCCATCATTGTAAGCCTTTGCACCTTTGATCGGATAAAGGATTGAAGCGTATTCAGAAGCATTTTCCGGGTTTAGTGCCCATAACCATGCATATTTGAACTCTTCAGACGTTACAGTGTCACCATTTGACCATTTGGCATCACGTAGTGTAAACGTATAAGTCAAGGCATCATCACTTAATTTGTATTCTTCAGCAGCTGCTGGGATAATCTTGCCGTCCTCTAGACCCATTAATCCTTCAAAAGTATTTTGAAGAATTGCACCTGATGTTGTATCAGTAGCAAGCCCTGGGTGTAAAGATGGTGGCTCAGAAGGAATCAAAAGGTTTAATTCTCCGCCTCCAGTTGATTCTCCAGCTGATTCTCCTGAATCATTTCCAGTATCTTTTCCTGAATCTGAATCTTTGTCTGCGTTATTGTCGCTATTACATGCTGCAAGTACAGCAGCTAACGCCAAAACCATGAACAACATAAGAAATTTATTCAATTTCATTCTAAAAACCCCCTTTGTTTATTTTCATCAATATTCTGATAAATGTGATGCATTACAAATATATCAGAAAATTTATAATTAATAAATACGGAATTTTGAAAATGACTACTATAAATTACATTTATGTTTAAATTTCATGACTAAATGATCTGTTTATTGTAATATTGTGTAAAGAAGGAAGTTTGGCTATTTGTGTTATGCAATTAGGAAGTAAGTGAAAATTTTTCTGGTATTGGGTTATAATTAGTGGATGTATGTGGCAAGAAACTTTAAAATGATAAGAAGCGTTTACTTTATAACAAAAAATTCATGTGGGATGAGTAAAAAATGAAAAGAGCTAGAATTATATATAATCCGACGTCAGGTCGGGAATTATTCAAAAAACATTTGCCGGAAGTATTGGAGAAGCTTGAAGTGGCGGGTTATGAAGCTTCTTGCCATGCGACTACCGGGGCAGGCGATGCTACAGAGGCAGCGATTGCGGCAGTCGAACGAGGCTATGATGTTGTCATCGCGGTTGGCGGGGACGGCACACTAAATGAGGTCGTAGCCGGTATCAGTCAATGTGAAAATCGTCCGAAGCTCGGTTTAATACCGATGGGCACGACGAATGACTTTGCGCGCGCTGTGCATATTCCTCGGAAGATTGATGAAGCCATTGATATTATTATTAAAGGGGATACAATCCCTGTTGATGTTGGGCTTATGAATAATGAAAAATACTTCATTAATATTGCAGCTGGCGGCCGTCTGACGGAGCTGACATATGAAGTGACAAGTAAAATGAAAACGATTCTTGGGCCTGTTGCCTATTATATTAAAGGAATTGAAATGATTCCTTCTATTAAGGCAACACATATGCGTCTGGAAGTGGATGATGAAGTATTTGACGGCAATAAGATGATGTTCCTTTGTGCACTGACCAACTCTGTCGGCGGTTTTGAACGTATTGCACCCGATGCATCAATTAATGACGGCTATTTTACTGTTATGGCGTTGGAAGAATGTTCTTTACCGGAGTTCGCCAGAATCATTTCGCTTGCTGCACGCGGGGAACATTTAAAAGATCCGCGCGTCATCTACCGTAAGGCAAAACGCGTAAAGGTAACAACGAGCGCAGAGGTCCATTTAAATCTGGACGGGGAATACGGCGGGGATGCGCCTGCTGAATTTGTAAACTTGATGCGCCATATTGAAGTGTTTGTACCAATTGACCAAATACGGGAAATTGACCGAGTTTAACAAAGCGCTTGGGGAGCCCTGAATGCTCCGCAAGCTTTTTGTGTGCCTAAAAGCTGTTTTAAAAGGCAATTTGTCATGGGCATGCTACAATAGAAGAA
>DEQA01000043.1 GCA_002359075.1 Planococcaceae bacterium UBA3378 | reverse complement strand
CAATCCCCTGTCTTGATATTTCATTTTATTATTCACGATCTCCCCTTAAAAATACATTCCTTCTTATTCAAAAAAATCATTGATAGCAAACACCAAATTCTGTATAATCAATCTTGTTTTAATACTGATACACTAGGGAGCGTGACAAAGAATTGGGTAAAGCATTGATTATTGGAGCTGGCGGTGTTGCCAGCGTAGTTGTACACAAATGTGTGCAAAACTCAGAAGTATTCGAAGAGATTATGATCGCGAGTCGGACAAAATCAAAATGTGATGCTTTAAAGGAAAAATTAGACGGCGGTAAAACAATCATCCATACGGCACAGGTGGATGCGGACAATACGGAAGAGCTGATTGAATTAATCAATGGATTTAAACCGGACGTAGTAATCAATGTTGCTTTACCATATCAAGATTTAACAATTATGGATGCATGTTTGGCTACAAAGACGCATTACGTAGATACAGCAAACTACGAGCCTCTTGATACAGCTAAATTTGAATATAAATGGCAATGGGCCTACAAAGAAAAATTTGAAGAGGCAGGTATTACCGCCCTTCTTGGTTCCGGTTTTGACCCGGGTGTAACAGGCGTATTCACTGCGCATGCACAAAAACATCATTTCGACGAAATCCATTACATTGATATCGTTGATGCAAACGGCGGCGATCACGGACTGCCATTTGCCACAAACTTCAACCCGGAAATCAACATTCGCGAAATTACGGCAAATGGCCGTTTCTGGAAAGATGGCGAGTGGATAGAAACAGCTCCGCTTGAGCACAAAATGGTATACAACTTACCGGAAATCGGCGAGAAAGACTGCTACCTTCTTTATCATGAAGAATTAGAATCTTTAGCAAAAAATATTAAAGGCCTTAAACAAATCCGTTTCTGGATGACATTTGGCGAAAAATATTTAACACATTTACGTGTTTTGGAAAATGTAGGTATGACTTCGATTGAACCAATCGAATTCCAAGGACAGATGATCCAGCCGATCCAATTCCTAAAAGCTGTTTTACCGGACCCGGCAACGCTTGGCCCACTAACAAAAGGTAAAACAAATATCGGCTGCGTAATTCGCGGAATGAAAGATGGCAAAGAAAAAACATACTACGTTTATAATGTATGTGATCACCAAGAGTGCTACCGAGAAGTCGGATCACAAGCGATTTCCTATACTACAGGTGTACCGGCAATGATCGGTGCGATGCTTGTCATGAACGGCGAGTGGCAAAAACCAGGTGTATGGAATGTGGAAGATTTCAATCCGGATCCATTCATGAATGCATTAAACAAATGGGGTCTTCCATGGCACGAAACTGAAAACCCTGAGCTGATCGATTTAGACTTTACAACAAAAGAGGCTAAATAAGATGAAGCAGATCGATTGGAAACAAGCGCCATCACCCAGCTTTGTTGTGGACGAGCGCTTACTAAAACGCAACCTGGAACTACTGAAATCTGTTCAGGACCGTACAGGCTGCGATATTTTACTTGCCTTAAAAGGTTTTTCCATGTGGTCGACATTCCCAATGGCACGCAGCTACTTAAAAGGAATTACTTCCTCTTCCTTATTCGAAGCGCGCCTTGGCTATGAAGAATTCGGAAAAGAAGTGCATGCCTATGCACCGGCATATGCAGACCATGAAATTGATGAATACCTGAAGTATGTGGATCATATTGTTTTCAATTCATTCGATCAGCTTGCCCGTCATAAAGAAAAGGTACAATCGCTTGATAAGCATGTATCAATCGGCTTGCGTGTAAACCCTGGATATTCTGAGGTAGAAACACCGCTTTATGACCCATGCTATACAAACTCCCGTCTCGGCATTCCATTTGAATCGTTTAGACCGGAAGAACTTGATGGTGTAGAAGGCATTCACTTCCATGCTATGTGTGAGCAAAATGCCGATGTGCTGGAACGCATTTTAGTTCATTTTGAAGAAAAATACGGTGAGTATCTGCACCAGATGAAATGGATTAATTTTGGCGGCGGCCATCATATCACACGTGAAGATTATAATGTGGAGCTATTGATACAATTAATCAACCGTATTCAGAAAACATATGACGTAAAAGTTATCTTAGAGCCTGGAGAAGCAATTGCCTTAAATACCGGCTATTTAGTGGCGACTGTACTTGATACAATTAAAAATGGTATGGATTTAGCGATCTTAGATACTTCAGCTACATGTCATATGCCGGATACACTCGAAATGCCCTATCGCCCAATGATTATCGGCTCAGGCATGCCAAACGAGAAAAAATACACATACCGTCTTGGCGGCATGACTTGTCTTGCCGGTGATGTCATCGGCGACTATTCATTTGATGAGCCGCTGAAGGCTGGCGACAGGTTGGTATTTACGGATATGGCGCATTATACAATGGTAAAAACACATATGTTTAACGGCGTTAACCTGCCAAGCATCTGCTTGTACAATGAAGAAGAAGGCGTGAAGGTTGTACGTACTTTCGGATATGAGGATTACCGCAACCGCCTATCATAACAAGTAACGATTATTAAAAACCCAGCACCGCTTGAGGATTATTCCTTTTACGGTGCTGGGCTTTACTTTATAAATAAACTTTTAATGACTCTTAATTGTTTCCGAAAAATCTTTACGTGCCGGGCTTAGCTGCTCTATATATACTTTTACAGAGGAAAGCGAATCTTCGTCCAGCGGTACATGGCCGGTTTCTTCTATACGTTTCCACTCTTTTACATGTTGCTTATAAGCATAATTGGATAAGCGGTAAATATCAATATCCTTTTCAAGCGCTTTATGATATGTTTCCTTAATTCTTTTCTCTACTTCTTTTTTGATTGTCTCGGTGATTTCCTTTTCTGTTACTTCAGTACGAAATTCACTTAAAACTGCGTTAAACTTCACCGTAACATCAAATTGAAAGGAATCTCCTACCGGCTTTGATTTCACATCAACTTTTATATCCTCTAATACTACAGACAACGGTTTGTCTTTGACCGAATATGTTATTTGTGTTCGTTTTGTTTCATTCGTCATAAACGGGGTGCCTATTATTTCTTCACTCGTAAAAATGCCCTTTAACTCTGTTTGTGATAGGACTGCTATTCCTTTGAGATCGACCCGCTCTTTTTGCCCCTTATGTGACTCCCAGTTTTCCTTTAATTGAACATAAGGAAGATCGACAGTATAATTTGGCTCATTCAACCGAATTATATATTGCCGGATATTGACTGGAGGAATATCAGACTCCTGATCGAATGCATTAAGAGGAGAGGCAAGTGAAGAAAGGCTGATTGCTTTATTTAATACAGG
>DEQA01000013.1 GCA_002359075.1 Planococcaceae bacterium UBA3378 | reverse complement strand
CGCACTGTACCGTTAACATATTTTTGCGTTTCTTTCAGGAACGCTTCCAATGCTGGACGGATCGGATTGAACCATAGGCCGTTGTAAATGATTTCAGACAGCTTATGTTCGATGATTGGCTTAAAGTGAGCAAGCTCTTTTACAAGCGTAATATCTTCCAGCTCTTTATGAGCAGTCAATAACACTTTGGCACCCGGGATTTCATACACTTCACGTGATTTGATCCCGACAAGGCGGTTTTCTACGTGGTCGATACGTCCAACACCGTGTGCACCGGCAATTTTATTCAGCTCTTGAATAAGATCGGCTAATTTCATTTCTGTACCGTTTAATGCAACCGGCTTTCCTTCCACGAACTCGATTTCCACGTATTCGGCAGTGTCCGGCGCGTTTTCCACAGATACTGTCAGACCGTACGCTTCCTCCGGCGGTGCTACCCAAGGATCTTCCATGACGCCCGCTTCGTTGGCACGGCCCCATAGATTTTGGTCAATAGAGAATGGAGAATCGATTGTTGCAGGAATCGGTACACCATGCTTTGCAGCGTATTCGATTTCCTCATCACGGCTCCATCCCCAGTCACGAACAGGTGCCAGTACCTCTAGATCCGGATTTAATGCTTTAATCGAAACTTCAAAACGAACCTGGTCATTCCCTTTACCAGTACAGCCGTGCGCTACTGCATCCGCGTTCACCTGGTCTGCAATTTCCACTAATTTTTTGGAGATCAATGGGCGTGATAATGCTGATACTAGCGGATATTTCTGTTCATACCATGTATGGCCTTGCAGGGAAACGAGTGCATAGTCCTCTGCGAATTCATCTTTCGCATCGACCATATACGACTCAATGGCACCTACTTGCAGCGCTTTGTTTTTGATGAATTCAAGATCTTTCCCTTCCCCAACATCAAGACATACAGCGATAACGTCCCAGCCCTGTTCTTTTAACCATGGAATTGCTACTGATGTATCAAGACCGCCTGAATAAGCGAGTACCACTTTTTTATTAGCCATGTTCATTTGCCTCCGATATATTTTATGTATGTTTATACATTCAAATAAAAGTTTATACATGAATAGTATCATGGAATAAAAATAAACACAAGTGTATTTCTATAAAAATTTAGACTTTTTTAACGAATTAAAAAAGTCTAATAGATACTTATTTTCAGTATATATGAGGCATCATTTACTTTTTATTGAAAAAGCCTTTTCCTACCTTTTCCACCAACACAGGCGCCAGTGCATAAAGCTTTGCCGTCAGACCCATAATGCGCGGCAGATTTACTTCACGTACCGGCCGTTCAATCGTTTTCACCACCTCTGTAGCTACATATTCCGGCTCGATCAAAAAACGTTTGATTGATTCCCGGTAGGCATTCGTTGCATCTGCCTTTTGTAAAAACGGTGTATCAATCGGCCCCGGAAAAATACCTGTTACCTTGATGCCATGCTCGGCCAGCTCCAGCCGCACACCATTTAAAAACCCTGTTATGGCATGCTTGGACGCTGCATACACGCTCGCCTTGCGTGTTGCCACCTTTCCTGCCTGCGAGCTCACATAAATCAGATGGCCGCCGCCCTGCGCAATAAACTTCGGGGCAAGACGCTTCGTAAAATAGATCGGCGCTTTTACATTGACGTCCAGCATTGTATCGACTTCCTCATCCGTCAATTCATGCACGTTTGCAAAAATGCCAAGTCCAGCATTTAAAATCGCTACATCAATATCCGGCAGTTCGGATACAACCCGTTCGATGTCTTCACGCTTACGGAGATCCGCCTGCATAACATGGGCACTCATTGCCGATAACGTCTTTAAAGCTGATTCATTTCGTCCTGTCGCATAGACAGTCCAGCCCTTTTTTATGCACATTTCGGTTATTTTCAATCCTATACCGCTCGTTGCTCCCGTGATAAAAACTGTTTTTTTATTCATTTTCATGTATACCTTCCTTATGTGTTTTCTTTTACTATTATAGTAAAAAAGGGAGCAGTCGTATATGTGCTGCCCCGCTCCTGCCATCTTGCATAGCCGTTTTTCTTATTCATAAGATTGGAAAATTCTTTTACTAACAGCCCTTCCTGCCTGTTTTTCATCAGTATAAATAGCTCTGCCTTTTGGTCATAAAGCAGGCTTTTAAACAGGCCGCTGCATTATTCGTCAGTGAGGTTGCAGTATCGATATTCATTTTCATATAATGGGGTAAATAGGATATATATGGTATATCTATTTGAAGGAGGGACAGGAATGGAAGGTTTCGATATCTTTCTTTATATTTGCCTCGGTATCGCCATTGGTTCGATTGCTGTTGGTATTTTAATGATGAGAAGGCAGTATGACCACCTTATTGGCAAAATGTTTGCCGGCCTGTTTTTACTAAGTGTGGCAATTATTCTAATCAGCCTGTTTTTCGGGGGCTGGGAGGGAATGGGCTACGGGTTTATCGGGATTTCTATTTTCTTTGGCAGTATGATCGGTCTTGCTGTCACGGTCTTACTCCGGCCGATGAAAAAGGTGTAGAGGAAAAAAGCGATGAAGCTGGCTGCTCCATCACCCATTGGCAGGATTGTTGTAA
>DEQA01000347.1:1175-10068 GCA_002359075.1 Planococcaceae bacterium UBA3378 | reverse complement strand
GGAGAAATAAATCAGTATACAGAAATGCTTGAGGATGCCAGAAAACAAGCGATAGACCGTATGGTGAAAAATGCTACAGCAATGGGGGCAAACGCTATTATTATGATGCGCTTTGACTCTGGTGAAATCGGCCAAAATATGAGTGAAATTGTGGCCTACGGAACAGCTGTTATTGTAGAAAAGAGATAACCAATGGAATGGATTATAGGTTTTTACGGTATCCAGTTATTGATCCTGATCATTCTAATTATCGGATCTTGGTTCATTTGGGATCGCCGTTTCAAAGCAAAGCAGGGCAGCCAAGTACCAAAAGGATTCATACGGACAAATGAAATTTCCATTGACCCAACTACAAATAAAAAATCCGTCGTGTATTTCAACCCTGATTCCGGCGAACGTTTTTACAAAGAGGAAAAATAAGTATTCTATGGAGGCTGAGACTATTTCTGTCGCAGTCTCCTTTACCTTTATCCCCTACTCTTCCCCTCATTTCTTGCTGCACAACACATTTCCTGTGTTTATAACACATGATTTTTTTTGGCTTTCCGTTTATTTTGAACGAATGTCCAAATGTTTAGAATAATACCTATGGCAAATACAATAACTGCGTGAAATCCGAGAAAAACCGCCATAAATCCTCCTGCAAAAGCAATTCCCACTCTATCTTCCTCAGGATAATTAGTTTTAGCATAACTAAGTCCTAAATTTATAAAAAGACCAACGATCACCGGAACTAACAATGCCATACCAATGGCAGAAACCCATAAGGGAATTTTCTTTTTTTGGTACAAAAATACTGCTAAACAGTCACAAATCACAATGGTTAGAATTAAAATCATCCAAATAAGAGAATCATCCATTTAATTACACCCCTTTCAAAAATGTTAACCTAATTATGGTATTTATTCAATTGAAGGTTAAGAAGAATATTGTATTTATCCTGAGAATACTGATTTTAACAAAATTACTAAGTTATATTTACAGCGTACGAATGGAACCAAACCGTATTTCCTGGATAATGCAAAAAACAATCAGCAAACAAGCCATATTTCCTCTTGAGAGCAAAAAAAAATCATTGTAAGCACCTTTCCAATAGAAAGGATGCTTACAATGATGCTAAAGGTGACTCATTTTCAGTTTATTTACCAAGATACCAGCTTTCCCCGTTTTGGAAGAAAATGCGGTCCTGCGCTTCTGTACCTACCGCTTCCTTGATTAAGGTAATGTCATGATAGGAGAACCGGTATGCTGCGCGGGTTGACGGTAAATCACTGCCAAACATTAGAGCAGCCGGGTTTTCTCTATATAATACGGGTATTAATTCACTGATTTCTTCCCGTTCATACCCGACCCGCCCAAAGCCTGTTACACGAATCGGTATATTGGCGGCAACGATTTTTTTCAGCTTATCAATGGAGCATTTATGCATGCCGAGATGATCAATCGACACCTTTGGTAAGGTGAACATTAATTCCTCTACCTCTTGATCAATCGTTTGCAAATTCACATACAGCTCGGTTTTCCAGTTGCATAACCGGTACACTCTTTCTGACAGCGCTTTAATTTCTTCCGGTGACGCAGCCAGTCCTCGGTACAGGTTAAATCGTATTCCCTTTATTCCGATCTCGTTTAATTTTAAAATGTCTTCATCGGTTGTATCCAGCGGCAGCTGGGTGATGCCTACAAACTGGCTGCCCAATTCTGAAATGGCGTCTTTAAAATAGTCTTGGTGATACCCTTGGAACGAGCCTGATACGACGGCCCCGCCTACTACCTCAATCGACAGTTCTTTCATTTCCGCTGTATAATCATCGACTGTATAATAATCCGGGACAAAGCCCTGGTTTTCTACAAGAGGAAACTTCGGGTCAATAATATGAAAATGCGTGTCAAATATTTTTTGCATAGCTACCCCCTATAATATAAACATTAAAATAAATGTAGCGACAATCGCAAACCCTAATCCTAACGGAGTTGCTTTATAAAGTAATTCATTATAGAATTTCTTCGATTCCTCGTCGCTTAAACTGCTGTTACTGTTCCCCAGTATCAAACTGCCGCCTGTAGAGAACGGCGCTAACGCGGTGGACTGGGCCCCGATAATAATAGCAACCGCGATTAACGACGGACTATAGCCTGTCGCGCCGATAATACCCGGAATCATCGGGAACATGAGCGGTGCCACCACTCCTAACGTACTACTGAAGATGGACATAACCCCCGCAATGATCGCGACAGCAATCGGCACGAGTATAAGCGGCATATTATTGATCATCGATGCTAATAAATCGATCGTCCCTGCTTCCACCGCCACATCGATTAACATCCCTACCCCTGACACGAGCCATAACGTATTCCACGGCACTCTTGCCATGACTTCATGTGGTTTACCTTCAGCTAAATTGAATATGTACGCAATAATCGCAAATACCACTGCCAGGAACGTAATGTCCGTACGTGCGTTAATGAACTGAATCATTTCATTCTCAGGCATAAAATTAGCGAGCATCGGCACTCCCAGAACGATTAACATCAAAAGAATAATTAACGAAATATTGATTTTTTGCTTTTTCGAAAAAGCGTCCGGTTTTTCGATATTCAGCTCAGCGATCGGGCTGTTTTTTCTATCCAAAAACATCAGGATCAGCATGATAAATATCGGATAGATAAATGAAACAATAAATATATCCCTTGTCAGAAGATCCGCCTGATCAGCAACAGCTGTTTGACTTAACAGCGAGTTAAAGAGCACTCCGTGTGCACTGTACATAAAGTTTGCACCGGAAAGGGAGCCTAGGGAAACGGCGAAGGAAGCATGTAATTTATTCATGCCCGATGATTTACATAACGCCATCGCAATCGCACCCATGACGGCTACAGAAGTAAAGAACCCGGCCCCCATTCCTGAAACCAATGCTGTGACAAAATATAAAATTAACGGCAGCCATTTTGTCTGTTTTTGAAATTTATAAAGTAATAATTGGGCAATTTTCTCTAACGTACCATTGATCACGGCGAAATTAAAGAAAAGTGCCAAGGTGAAAATAACTAAAAATAACTTTGTCGGGAATGTAGCCAATAAATCATTAATAGACATTCCCAAAACAAAGCAACCAATTACATAAGCAAATGCTAATGCTACTAAACCGGTATTAATATTAAGTTTTTCCCCCATATAGATGGCAATGATTATAGCCAATATTATTAAAATCGAATAAAACATAGTATCCTCCTTCATTGATCGATCGTTAGTTTATATGTAGTGTGTCGTTGCCTGCAGAGTAAGTACTGCCTCAATAATGAAGAACGATCCAGTTCATTATGGCTATCATCTATCCATTTTTTTTAGTCCAAACTTAATAATGATTTGTATTTGTACATGTCTCCGCGATAGGAAGACGCACCTGTTAACACACAACCATCTTTTACTTTTAGATCAACACTTCTATATAAAATGGGAGAACCAACCGAAACACCAAGAATTTCCGAAACCTCTTGATTCGCAAGAACCGCTTCTATTTCAATCTCCCCTTCTGTCAGGGCCATACCAAATTTATTTAAAAACAGATGCGAAAAAGAATATTGTACATATTCCTCATCAGTAATTTGTTCCCCATACTTTTTTAGAAGATAGCGGTTATCGACAACGATCGGGATTCCCTCCGAAAGACGTAAGCGTGTTACCTGGTACACTTCTTCCCCCGGCTCTACCCCGAGCTTACCATCGATTCCTTCCGGACAAGGGACGCATCCCCGGTACAGCAGCTTGACATGAAAGTTGTCCAAATACCACCCTCGAAAAAAAGTATCCAATTTCGCAATATCTGTTTCCAATTTCTCTTTTCTCACAATAAACGTCCCTTTACCTTGGATGCGTTTTAACAGACCTTCTTCAACAAGCACCTGCACCGCCTGGCGGATCGTCATTCTGGAAACATTGAACATTTTTATTAATTCATCATCGCTTAAAAACTTTTCCTTCCCCTCCTTATACATTTCATCCGCTTTTTTTCTTAAGCTATCTGCAATTTGCACATACTTCGGAATAAGAGAATTATAGTCGCTCATGCTCGCCCTCCTCGGGTTTATATTGGACACAGCTCATCTCGTTACATCTATACATCTAGATGACTTGTTTTTCATTTTAAAGAAGGAGAAATATAAAGTCAAATTAATATTCTTAATTTTCTGTTCGTCTATTGGGTGAAGGAAAAAGGGGGACTTGGGATTTTAGCTATTTTGAGGGGATGATTGGGGTAGAAAATAGCATTCTTCCTCAAAAGAAATCAGTAAAGCTGTAAAGGACATTTTTACTTCCGCTGACAAAATGATAAATGATATCAGATCATGTACTCACCGTTGTCTCTTTTTAAAAAAATTTCGTTCACGAAAAAAGCTGCCCAGCTACTGGACAACCCTTTTTCTCTAATTGAAATATACAAGATTTACAAGGTGCATTAAGGAGATACGACTGGAATATTCATTTCACTAACATGGACAGCAGGTTTGCGATCTTTCCATGGTGCTGCCTCTTCCAGTTGTCTGCCTAGCTGTAGCAATGTCAATTCATCTGCAAATCGCCCTGTTATTTGCAGGCCGATTGGTAGACCGGATTTGCTCATTGCTAATGGCAATGATAAAGAAGGCTGACCCGTAGCATTGAATAAATTTGTAAACGGTGCATAGGTGAAAATTTGCTCCGTCCATTCAACAGCTGAAATATGAGGGTTATTAGCATTTAGTTCACCGATTTTCGCCGGCAACGTACCAATAGTCGGGCTTAATAAAATATCATATTCCTCAAAGAACGGCGCGACTTGTCTTGATACGACAGCATTTGTATTAATCGCGTCCAATAACTCACTTGCTTTTAACTCCCTGCCATATTCATAGCATTTCCAAATAGCCGCCTCCACTGTGTCTGGAGAAGGAATTTTTCCTGTACCTTGCGCCGCTCCTTCAATCATTTTATAAATATTAGCTGTCCAAATATCAACCGTCGCTTTTGTGAAGGAAGCTTGGTCATATAAAGGACGTGCTTCAACAACATCATGTCCTAATTCTTCAAGCAATTTAGCAATTTTATGAACAGACTCCACACATTCCGGATCAACATAGACTCCTGAATTGGCTTCTGTTGTCCAGGCAATTTTTAACGGACGCACATTTTGCAAAGCAGCCTCGCGGTAAGGTGCATGATTTCTTTCCAATGCTGAATAACACCCTAAATCCGGACCGGCTACTTGATCGAGCAACGCCGCTGTATCTCGAATTGTTTTCGTTACCGCAAATTCAATTGCGATCCCGTTCAATGGTTCGCTATTATACGGTCCAGCTGGAATGCGCCCGCGGGTAGGCTTTAACCCTACTAATCCACTGCAGGCTGCCGGGATACGAATAGAGCCCCCGCCATCATTTGCATGGGCAATCGGTACAATGCCGCTCGCTACTGCTGCTGCAGAACCACCGCTCGAGCCCCCCGGACTATGCTCTACATTCCATGGGTTACGAGTGGCCCCATAAATGACTGCCTCTGTTGCTGCATTATAACCGAATTCCGGTGTTGTCGTCGTACCAGTTAATACAAAACCAGCCTGCTTAAAGCGTTTCATCAGTTCGCTGTCTACCGGTACGACAGTATTTTCTGCTACCCGGCTTCCCATGCTATGGGCAACCCCTTCTGCATGGAGCACTAATTCTTTAATCAAAAAAGGAACACCGGCAAATGGCTGATTTTCATTTAGATTGGCAATCGCCGTATTTGCCTGGTCCTCCAATACACTTACAATAGCATTAATTGAAGGGTTTACTTTTTCTATTCCTTGTATAGCCAGCTTTGCCAATTCCTCAGGTGTAACTTCCTTACGTTTGACCAACTCTGCTAATCCAAGACCATCATGGGAAGCATATTCTTTTAAATTCATCCAATCACCCCAATTAAGTTAATATGATACGATTTCAGTGTAAAGAATATGGGATGGAAAATACATTATCAAAAAGGATAATTTTACTTAAAGGAGAATAACTTTATTCATAGAGAGAAAAAGGGGTGTTTTTTATTTTCAGAGAGAAGCGTCATAAAATAATGCTAGAAGCAGTATTTAAAATTTCACATATGGACCCTGCCGAGCAGAAGGATCAATTGAAATTAGATGTTTTACATGTACTTGCGGAATACTTTGGTTATGAGCACGCTTTATTTTGGGATATCATAAAAAATGACTTACAGGAGACGCCTATTTGTTTAAACATTGCGGATTATACACTAGATGATTACTTAACTATTTATCAGTATTACGATCCATTGCATCCTAGTAACCGGCTAAACCAGCCGGCAATTCAACTCATGCAGCATAATAAGGAGATTTCATCCGATAAACAAATGTTTTACACCACTTACTTTTTACACTCCCACTCATATAAAGATGAAATGGTCATGTACTTATATGAAAACGATACGCCCACTGGTGCGATCGGTTTCTTAAAAAAAGAGGGTGAGTCTCCTTTTACAAAGCGTGATCTATGGATTCTAGCTTATTTGAAGAAAACCATTGAAAACCTCTTTCTATTAAATCGACACGTTGAACCAATACAGTTATCACATATTACAGCAAGAGAAGATGAGCTTTTACACTATGTATGCAAGGGCTATAAAAATGCTGAAATAGCCCGGCAATTATATGTAAGTGAGAATACTGTGAAAAAGCATCTACAAAATTTATATCGCAAGCTTCAGGTAACAAGCAGGACCCAATTAGCAGCGAAATATTTTAAATATACAACAATCAATAGTAATAATAAGTAGTAACATATCTAAAATGGCTTCAGGGCTGTATCCAAAATGATGATCATTTTCAGAGACAGCCCTGTATATGTATCTATCAGCCTTTTTCCTTTAGTAAAAACCGTCACCAAATCCCCCACGTTGTCTGCCGGGGGCCCAGAAACTCACTACTTCCCTTCCTTTATCTCAAACGAAAGGATCCAGTAAAGATCCTCTTCCCCAATGATTTGGATATCCGCCCCCAGGCTGATCAGCTTCTCAGCCTTTATTTGTTTGGAGCTTTTGGTATTCCGCTGCTTGCCTACAAAAAGAAAGTCGGTTTCTTTTGTGACGGCCCCCTGTATCACAGCACCGCAAAGTCTCGCCTTCTTTGCCGCTTCAGCACGTGTCATACGGGATAATGCACCGGTAAACACGATCCGCTTATCGGTAAGCGGGTGTGCAGGGCTTTCCGTTGGAGGTGTGAGGAAAATGATGTTTTGATCTTGCATTCATAAACTCTCCTGTTACTTCTATTCTCTCATCAGTTTTGCATGATTAAACGGCCAGAAAACAACGTTTACCTTGCCGACGATTGCCTCTTCGGATACAAAGCCTACCTCCGGATCACGGCTGTCGACACTGACCTTTCGGTTGTCACCCATTACAAAATAATGGCCTTCCGGTACGACAGATTGCCCGAGCGCCTCCTCGAGTGTGAAATCTCTCGTTAAGGAGCTTCCGTCAGTCAGCTGTCCTTTATATTCGTCCAAATAAGGCTCATCAACCGGCTCCCCGTTGATCCATAGCTCATCATCTACATATTCAATACGGTCGCCGGGCATACCGATAATGCGTTTAATATAGTTTCCATCGGTTGCGGTTTTAAAAACAACGACGTCAAATCTATTATAGTCATATAGCTTTGGACCAATCATATCCACCAATATATAATCACCATTTTCAAATGTCGGCATCATCGAAGCGCCGCTCACTGAGGCAGGCGTCACTAGAAAAAGCCGGATAACGACAACGACAAATACGGCTGCAATGATCGCTTTGATTATACCGGACAGCTCTTTTTTACTCATATTTTTATCCACACGCTCACCTCATTCCGTTTAACCATTTGCCTCTCGAATAAGGCTTTTTCCTGCTATTATAGCATACACGCCCGAAACGACGGCTGTCATGGCAAAAAGGGAGACGAACCACCTGCTGCCTGACGATGTGGCATCAAGTAAAACGCCCGCTGCCCCGACACATATAACCGCGACCATGCTGAAGTACAGCACAGCCTTACTCTTTTTCAAACGCAGCATCATAAAACCGCAGATGACCGCGATATATAAAACACTTGCCATCATCACGACAGGAAAGAACGGCTCGTGTTTAGCCGCAAAGTAAAAATAGTCAAACGGTGAAATATCCGCCGCCCGCTCTATTGTTCCTCCCGTCAAGCCGGTGATCGGTGTAGAATAACTCCATTCCCACGAATTGTCCGCCAGTGCACTCCCTTCATAGAAAGCAGCATAGGCGGATGCGAAAAATACAGCACACCCGGCCACCATTTGGACAACGTACTTATACATAGCCCGCCCCCTTTCCTATTTCTTCCTTCTATTTTAACGCTTCAACTTGTGAAAAGTTCCCATTTCCACTGAAATTTGCGGCACCACCCCCTTCGATGGACCACTTTCAGGCCTGCTGCATAGTTTACATAGAGGAGCTGATCAAGCGTGTTCACAATGCTGTTACTGGCTGCAGTTATACGGGGAATGTTCGCTAGATGGAGAGCTTTTTCTATTCACTCATAACGAACAGCCGGTATTTGAGCACTCAGCATCTAGAGGAAAGGATGATGTAGTTGGTTACGATTGAAACATTGGAATTTGAGGGACACCCATTTACCGCTGTCACTGTCTCATTGCCGAAAACCACTTTATTGACTGTATCAAATGACAACGGCTATATAATGTGCGGCGCTTTGGATGTCGGGCTATTAAACAGCAAGCTGGCAGATCGGCGGATTTTGGCAGGACGCGCAGTCGGTGTGAAAACAATTGAGCAGCTGCTGGAAGCCCCGCTCGAATCCGTAACAATTGAAGCGGAAGCAATCGGCATTTATCC
>DEQA01000347.1:0-1005 GCA_002359075.1 Planococcaceae bacterium UBA3378 | reverse complement strand
ATTTTATTGAACCATCAAGGCAAATTATTGCAACAATTTGGTAGATAGCTTCGTCAAACATTGCATTACGAAAGAAGGCGGTGAAGAAAGATGAGAAAATTACTCAAGGTACTCTTGATTCCGGCTTTCCTATTTTGTTTATATGTAGTCTACCATCATTTTACTTATGACTTTTACTATACAAATGGTGAAAAGGACGGAAACGTCGTTACTTCACCAAATCAGGTATATTCCGCTCAAGTTTATTATCAAAATTATGGTGGTGCAGCCGGCGGAGTCAATACCTTTGTGAATGTCATATTTCATCAGGAAGATGATGTAGAACGAACCGTTTATTTTAGTGATGCAAAGAGTCGTGTCCAGTTACATTGGCTTGATGATGAAGTACTTTCCATTACCAATTATGATGAATATGGGGATAGGAGTATTGAATTGATTGTAGGAAAAGAAGTGTATGATGAACAGGGCCGGGCTTGTCATACATATAAAATCAAAAGAAACTATGTTTGCTACAGTAAGGATCATCCTAAAAATGGGTCTTGAAAATTTTATTTTATCTGACAGCGGTTTTACTTCAGGAAGGAGTAAAGCCTTTTTCTTATTTCTATACAGCAGGCTGCCAAAGCGGTACTGACCATTAGAAAAGGCGCCCTATTACTCTATAAATAGGAGTAATTGTACATTAAAGCTTAATAAAAGATGCTCTACCTAAATATAAAAGGATTGTACATATCAAATACGTACAGTCCTTTTTGGCTTTGAAAGAATTTTTATTGAATGACTCCTTTTTATGAAAGCTAATAAACAGTCCTTTAGGTGTCTTTAAAATTGAATATTATGTAAAATAAAACCATTATGATGAGAAGGAGTGTTTGTATTGGAACAAAGTATACCAAAAGTCTACATACCCCCAAAACATATTGTTTCCGCAGCAACCATTGTACTTAATGAAAAAAGAGAGATTCTATTAATCAAAGGACCTTTGAGGGGCTGGGAGATGCCCGG
>DEQA01000214.1 GCA_002359075.1 Planococcaceae bacterium UBA3378 | reverse complement strand
CCGATATCTAAAATAGATTTTGCTCCTGCGCATACAACTGCAACATTTGTCATTGCCAGTTCTTCTAAATCAGCAGAAATATCCATCGTTGTTTCTGCCCCTCTATGCACACCGCCGATTCCTCCAGTAACAAATAGTTCAATTCCTGCAAGTTCTGCACAGATCATCGTAGCAGCCACCGTTGTAGCTCCCAGCTTTTTCGTAGCAAGCAAATAGCCTAAGTCGCGGCGTGAAGCTTTCGCTACGCCCTGTGCATTACCGAACATCTCTAATTCTTCGTCTGATAATCCGATTTTGATTTTCCCATCAATAAGGGCAATAGTAGCAGGTACAGCACCGTTTTCACGGATAATTGCTTCTACTTCTCTGGCAGTTTGCACGTTTTGCGGATATGGCATTCCATGTGAAATAATTGTCGACTCCAGTGCAACAATCGGTAACCCTTTTTCTTTTGCTTCCAATACTTCTTGTGAATAAGATAAATATGCTTCCATTATAATTCCCTCCAAATAGATAGTTCATTTACTGATAAATCTTCTCTCACTGTCTCTTTGCATTGCAGTGTTCTAGATGCATTATAAAGACCAAAGCTCACAGCATCGCGGAATGGTTCCCCATACAGATGGGCATGAAGAAAAGCGCTGACAAAAGCATCGCCGGCTCCTGTCACATCAACGATATGTTCGATAGGTAAAGCCTTCAAACGCTCGATTTTTCCATTATGCCCTGTGATTACTCCGTTACTTCCAAGCGTGATCACCACATGACCGACACCTTTTTTCAGCAATTCGGATACAGCCTTTTCATAATCCATTTCTGTTTGCAGACTGCACTGTAAATAGGTTTCAATTTCATCTTTATTGCTAATGAAATATGTCAAACCATGTAAATCATCCGGCATATGGCTCATCTTAGGAGAGGAGACCGGAATGACAGCAAGCGGTACCTCTTTTGTACGGGCAAGATTCATTATATATTCGACTGTTTCGCGCGGTGCATTTAAATCAATCACGATGCAGCGTGCATCTACCAGTCGTGATTCATACTTTGCAAGCGTTGCAGGTACCAGCTCTTTATAAATTTCCATGTTGGCCATAGCGATAACTAATTCACCATCATGTGTCAGAACCGCTGAATAGGAACCAGTCGATTTATCCGGCAACACTTCTGTCATTTCAAAGGAGATAAATCCTTCCGAATGCTGTTTAATTTTCTCTCCGTCATGGTCGGCTCCAATCATCGTAAGAAGCTTGATTTCATTGCCGAGTCTTCCCAGGTTTTCAGCAATATTCCGTGCGACACCGCCAACGCTCGTTGTTACATTGGCCGGATTGGAAGTTTCCAGCTGTACCGTTCCTTCGATATGGAATTTCCGGTCAACATTCGCACCACCAATAGCTATAATCGCCTTTTTCTCCGGCAGTATATAAGCACGGCCTAAAACTTCGCCTTTTTTTGTGAGCGAAGAGATAATATTAGCAAGAGCAGGTCGAGATAGCCCTACTTTCTCTGCCATTTCCTGCTGGGATAAATAAGGGTTTTCCCTTATCAGGTCTAATACAAGCTGCTCTTTTTCATTCAAGGCATTCACCTCTTTTAAACTTTTGTTTATATAATAAACTTTTGTTTTAATTAATGCAATAAAAAAAAGGACATTTCGAAATTTTTTCACCTATTCTCTATTTTCTCATGTAATATTGCCTCTCCATACGGCTTATATTCCAAAAATAAAGCTGCCCGGAAAAATAAATACTTTCCGGACAGCTTTTATTCGTATTAATTATTATTTGTTCCATCTTCAACTTCTGTTGTAAGAGGATTTTCCGTTCCTACCGGTAAATCAGTTCCATCCTCCGCCACACGTGGCTGGATCAGCACTTCCACACGCCTGTTTTGCGATCGCCCTTCGGCAGTGTCATTGGATGCAATCGGATTGTATTCCCCGAAGCCTTTGACGCTGAAATATTTGGATTCCAGATTTGGATTGGAATCTACAATGATCTTTAGGAAATTCACTGCCCGCATAACAGAAAGCTCCCAGTTTGACCCAAACTTAGCCGTATTCATCGGAACATTGTCTGTATGTCCTGTAATGATGACATTTCGCGCTGGATCAAATGCCAGAATCTCCGCTAATTCATCCCCGATTTCTGCATACTGGGGCTTAATATCAGCACTCCCTGGATCAAAAAGCACGCTGTCACGTATTGTAATCAACAATCCTTCATCTGTCATGGTTGTTTGAAATTGACTTTCCAGCTCATTGATAGCAATCAATTCTTCCACCCGCTCCTTCGTCTCCTGTAGCTGGGCCTGATCTTCCGCATAACGGGAAGCGGCTGATTGTAATTCATCGACAGAGCCGTCCGGATTCGCTACAGGCGACGTATGCTCCATTACACCTGTGCCTCCATCAAATACCTGATTAAAAACTTGTGACATTCTATCAAGCTTTTCCTGATCCACTGTACTTGAAGCAAACAGTACGATAAACAGTGCCAGCAAAAGCGTCAATACATCGGCATACGGTACTAGCCATGACTCATCTATATGCTCTTCGTGTTTTTTATGTCTACTCTTCTTTGCCAAGGCCACCCGCCCCGCCTTCTGTGATTTTCTTACGCTCTTCCATCGTTAAGTAGGAGGCTAACTTCTGCTCGATTACCCGTGGTGCCTCCCCTTCTAAAACGGAAAGGATCCCTTCAATCATCATCATTTTCTGCTTTACCTCTACTGATGATTTTCGCTTTAATTTATTGGCGAATGGATGCCACAGTACATATCCCGTAAAGATCCCAAGCAGCGTTGCAACAAAGGCGGCAGAAATTGCGTGGCCAAGTTTCTCAATATCCGCCATATCTTTCAAGGCGGCAATTAATCCTACCACCGCACCAAGTACCCCTAATGTAGGCGCATATGTACCTGCCTGTGAAAAAATTTGGGCACCGCTTGCATGGCGATCTTCCATCGCCTGTACTTCCTCTGTCAGCACATCGCGGATATAATCTGCGTTTTGTCCATCGATCGCAAGCGTTAAACCGTTTTTCAAAAATGGATCCTGAATTTCAGCAGCCTTGCTTTCAAGTGCGAGCAATCCCTCACGGCGCGCTAGATCTGCCCATTGTGAAAACATCTTAATTATTTCGATATCATCGGCAAGCTTTGTTTCTTTAAAAAGCTTCCCGAACAGTTTCGGAACACGCTTTAGCTCCTTCATCGGAAAGGCGATGACAACAGCTGAAATCGTACCGAAAATAATGATGAAAATGGCGGCAGGATTGACAAGTGTCCCAGGACCAACCCCTTTAAAATACATCCCTACTAGTAAAGAGACGCCCGCCAGTATAACCCCTATTAATGACGAAATATCCATGATAGTACCTCCAATGACTCGTTCTTCTTTTATTTCGACTTTATCTGTTTTTTATTAACATTTCGTTTCAATTTAAATAAATGTTACGCATATTTCGACATACCGATTTCCATCTTCCGAATATTATAATTTCTGATTATATTGAATCATCTGCACGTTTAAAGCTATAATCCTTATGAAGGAGTGATAAAAATGGAATCAAATTTTGCTAGTAATTTAAAGAAATATGCCGAACTGGCTGTAAAAGTAGGGGTAAATATCCAAGAGGGCCAATACCTTTACATTGCTGCCTCTACAGATACAGTAGACTTTGTCCGCCTCGTAACAAATATTGCCTATGAAGCAGGGGCCAAGCAGGTCTTTGTTGATTTTTCCGATGATCAAGTAGGACGTGCCCGCTATAAATTAGCACCCGAAGATTCATTCGATTTCTTCCCCCCATGGAAGGTACAGGAGCGTGAATGGCTGGCAGAGCAAGGAGCTGCTTTTATGAGCATTGTCTCCCAGGATCCCGATCTGTTAAAAGGAATCGATCCAACACGGATTGCTGCTGCTCAAAAAGCAGCCGGTACAGCATTAAATAAGTACCGACAATATGTGCAATCAGATAAAATATCATGGACAGTCATTGCCGCACCATCAGCGGGCTGGGCGGCGAAGGTCTTCCCTGAATTGCCTGAAGAAGAGCAAATGGCTGCTTTATGGAATGCCATCTTTAAAGCGACGCGTGCGGACCTGGAAAATCCGGTACAGGCTTGGGCAGAACATAATGACACACTTCATGAGAAAGTGGATTATTTAAACAAAAAGAAATATGCCAAACTTCACTATACTACCCCTGGTACTGATTTAACAATCGAACTGCCATCAGGTCATTTATGGTGCGGCGCTGGGAGCATCAACGAGCGCGGGGATGAATTCATGGCGAACTTGCCTACTGAAGAAGTCTTTACAGTTCCTCACAAGGACGGGGTCAATGGCTATGTATCAAGTACAAAGCCATTAAGCTACGGCGGAAATATTATTGATCAGTTCAAAATTACTTTTGAAAATGGGCGCATTATCAAAGTAGAGGCCGAGCAAGGGGAAGAAGTTCTGAAAAATCTTGTCGCAACAGATGAAGGCTCTCACTATTTAGGAGAAGTGGCACTTGTTCCACATAACTCACCTATTTCCAATTCAGGTCTCTTATTCTTTAATACATTGTTTGATGAGAATGCCTCGAACCATTTAGCAATCGGCAGTGCTTATGCATTTTGCCTTGAAGGCGGAAAAACCATGTCACCAGAGGAATTAATGGAAAATGGATTAAATCAAAGTATTACTCATGTAGACTTTATGATTGGTTCTGCCGAGATGGCTATCGATGGAATCACAAAAGATGGACAGCGTGAGCCTGTTTTCCGTAATGGCAATTGGGCATTCTAAAAATAAAGTCCGTTATCCTTGAAAACTAGCTGCCGAAAAGTTCCCCTTTCTCATCATTTAGATGGGTAAATAAGGGATTCTTCCTTAGGAACGTCTTCATGTATACGTCACAATTACGTAGCTTCCTTAA
>DEQA01000079.1 GCA_002359075.1 Planococcaceae bacterium UBA3378 | reverse complement strand
AAAGCGTGTTTTCTAGATAATAACCCATAAAAATGATACGCCAGTTGATTGGAGCGGAAGCGGCGAGAGTGTAGCTGACGGCATTCGCCTTTCGCTACAGAGCAAAGCTTCCTACGGGAATAGCAATGTTTTTTTCTGCGACGAAAACGAAGTGACAGTCGCATGAGGTGAAGACCCCGCAGGAGCGAGGTACGAGTGACGAGGAGGCTGAGGCCATGCCCGTGGAAAGCGAGCCGGCTGTAGCGGAAATCAACTGTCCATACGATTCTACTAACAATAAAAGGGAAATCAACACGCCTGCAAAATGATATTTCTCAATTGCTAGTATAAATTCTTCTATCCTTCCGGAAACGTAACAAGCAAAAAAGCTCATTTTAAATTCATTTCAAAGTTAAAAACACCCCTCCAAGTAAAGTGTATTCAATATTCTTGATCTACACCAGCTACTTAAAGGGGCTAATATTACTCTTTATAGAAGGATCATTCAACTACAAGATAGTTTCCATGCTCCATATTGATTACATATTCCGGCTTTGGCGGCTTGCCACCGTGTTCCTTAATCTTCGCTTTATGGCCGGCAATATGCTCCGGGCTCTTTTCCCATGCCTTCCATGCTTCTTCCGACTCCCAGCGGATAATCATGACCACTTCTTCTTCTCCGCGTGTCACTTTTTTCACTAGCAGTTCACGGCTGATAAACCCTTCACGCTGCTCGATAAGCGATGGACCTTGGTCCGGCTTCTTTTTAAAGCGCTCCAGTATTTTATCTGAATTGCCCTCTGTTACTGTCCATTTGCGAATTTGTACAAACATAGTTAATCGCTCCTTTTTTTAAGAAGGTGCCTTGGCATAAACAGGCACTTCTATTACTCGCTGTTCTTTTTAAAAAGGCATGCCCCATACTTGAGACATGCCCCTCTGTTATGAAAGATTATTTTAATTCGTTTAAGATTTCATCTAATTTATCTGCTTCAGTTGTTACACCGTTAGAAGAGAAGTACCAGTTAACACCATCCAGGTATACGATCTTTCCTTCTTTGTAAGCACGCGTCTTTTTGATGATATCATTTTCAATGTCAGCCTTGATTGTTTCTACATCAGAAGCTGTACGGTCAATAATTAATAATACTTCCGGGTCTACAGAAAGGATTGACTCATAAGAGAAGTCAGAACCATGTGATGATGATTCAATATCAGTTGTCGCCGGAACAAAACCAAAGTCATTGTACACATAAGCAAAGCGGGAATCTTCACCGTTATCAAAACCAGAAACTTTTTTGTCGTTATACATTGCTACTAATGCGTTTTCATAACCAGCTGCTTTTTCTTTTACTGCATCTACTTTTTCTTGTAATGACGCCTTTAACTCTTCAGCTTTTTCTTCTTTATCAAAAATTTGAGCTGCTAAATCCACAGTTTCATATACAGCGTCGATATAGTTTTCGTTATCAGAACCGATAAAGATGACATTCGGTGTAATTTCTTTTAGCTCTTCATAGTATGGTGATTGACGACCAGAGATGAAAATAACATCCGGGTTAGTAGCTGCTACTGCTTCAAAATCGATTTGCTTTAATGTACCAACATCAGCTACATTATCATTCACATACTTTTCTTTTAAATGCTCTGGCATATTTCCTTTACCGCCGCCAGCAGCAACCCCTACGATCCCTTCAACACCTAATGCATCAAGCGTATCTAAGAAGCCGTAGTCAAGTGTGACGATGCGTTCAGGCATTTTTTCTAATGTCACATCTTCAAATGTAATTGTCGTACCCTTTTCTTCATCTTCACGTGAAGGTGTTAATGAAGATACTGTCATCGGGAATGCAGAAGTTTCAGCCACTTCAGCGTCTTCCGTTTGATTTGTATTATCAGTAGACTCTCCTGATTTTTCTCCTTCGTCTGCATTACATGCTGCTAACATTAATGTTAATGCTGCAACGGCAGATAAATATTTCCACTTCTTCATCGTTCGTTCTCCTCCTAAAATAGCACCTTTTTTAACTGAAAATGATTATCATTACCATTCAACAGTTCTCATTGTAAATGAAACGCTCAAAATTTGTCAACTTGTTTTTGAAAAGAATTCTCATTCTCGTTTAAAACGTTTTAAACACGTGCATAAGGGGACTCCTTATGCACGCCGAATAGAATCGATTATATGCTCCCCGCCCTGCCTAAAAGAGCGTAAACATTAGTGAGAATTAAAGTATACGCAGATCCGGCAGCCATCCTGCTCCTGCACGGGAATATGCATATCATACACTTCACGTAAAGCTTCAGAGTTAATGATTTCACTCGTTGGCCCATCTTTTACAAGACGGCCATCCTTTAACGCTACAATACGGTCAGAGTAGACAGACGCAAAGTTAATGTCATGCAGTACAATCACAACCGTTTTTCCCAGCTCGTCTACTAATTTGCGTAAAATTTTCATAATTTGGACAGAATGCTTCATGTCCAAGTTGTTTAATGGTTCATCCAGCAGGATATACTCTGTATCTTGTGCAATAACCATGGAAATGAAGGCCCGCTGCTTTTGGCCACCTGACAGCTCATCTAAATATTTATGCTGCATATCTGTTAAGTTCATATATTCCAATGCTTGGTCTACAAACTTTTCATCTTCTGCATTTAGTCGTCCTTTTGAATACGGATAACGCCCGAAAGAAACAAGTTCGCGGATCGTTAAACGAATATTCAAATGATTAGACTGCTTCAATATAGCTACGCGTTTTGCGAAAGCATCGGATTTCATTTTTTTTACATCTGTTTGATCTAAAAATACTTCTCCTGTATCAGCGTCTAAAAGACGGCTCACCATCGATAATAATGTCGATTTTCCGGCACCATTCGGCCCGATAAAAGAAGTGATCGCTCTTGGCTGGATTTGCAATGTTACATTTTCAACGACGTTTTTTTTCCCAAAGCTTTTAGAAAGCCCTTTAATTTCAATCATCCTGCTTTCCTACTTTCCTTCAGTAATAAGTAAATAAAGTAAATCCCACCGACAAAGTTAATGACCACACTAATGGTTGTATTTAAATGGAATACATGCTGCACGATAAATTGCCCGCCGACAAGCGCAATGATACTGATTAAGCTTGCCCCGATAATTAAGACCGAATGTTTATACGTTGCTAAATATTGATATGCCAAGTTTGCTACAATTAACCCTAAAAATGTGACAGGACCAACCAGCGCTGTCGAAGTCGCGATTAAAATAGAAGACAACACGAGCACCTGTAATACAATCTTGTCATAGTTCACCCCAAGGTTAATCGCATTGTCACGGCCTAAAGAGACAACATCCAAATCACGCAGCAACCGATATCCATAAATAAATGCCAGACCGAGGATGACGATCGCAATAAGCAGCAGCTCTGTCTTTACATTCATAAAGCTCGCAAACAAACGGGCCTGCAGACTTTCATACTCTACAGGATCAATCAGGACCTGCATAAATGTGACAAGGCTTCCGAGCAATGTCCCAATAATCATCCCTGCCAATAATAGAAGAAAAATAGGATATTTATCGGCCCGGAATAAAAAGCGGTATAAAATTAATGCGAAAATCACCATCGCAATAATGGATAAACCAAAGTTTAAGTAACGGCTTACAACGAAAATAGAAGCCGAACCTGCTGTAAAGTAAATAATCGTTTGGACTACTTCATACATCGAGTCAACACCCATGACAGAAGGTGTTAATAAACGGTTATGTGTAACTGTCTGGAATATGACCGTGGCATACGAAATGGCCGTCCCGGTAATCACCATCGCAGCTAAGCGCTCAAGCCGTTTTGGAAAGGCGTAACTAAATCCGCCTTGAATATTATAAAAGGCAAACAATGCCATAAAGATCAACGCAATGACAGCCAAAATAATTAGCTTCGTACTATTTTTTCGCATATGCTTTCCCCCTAAACAACATAATTAAGAAGATCGCACTGCCAATTACTGCGACTGTTGTATTGACCGGAATTTCATATGGATGCACTATTAACCTGCTGATAATATCACAGGCCAACAGGAACGCGGCCCCCATGAAAATAGTATGGGGGATCGTTTTACGTAAATTATCGCCTAAGTATAGAGAAACAAGGTTCGGTACAATCAAGCCAAGGAACGGAATAATACCGACTGTTAAAACAACCGTTGTTGAAATAACCGCTACAATGACAAGGCCGATATTCAGCACTGCCCGATAACTTAACCCTAAGTTTTTCGCAAAGTCCTCACCCATACCTGCTACTGTGAATTTATTTGCGTAAATATAAGCAACAGCAATCGCCGGCACTGCTACATATAATAACTCATAGCGTCCTGACACGATTAATGTAAAACTTCCTAAGAAAAATGTATCGACATTTTGCAATACGTCTGCTTCATACCCAAGGAATGTCGAGATCGCACCGATAATATTACCGTACATAATCCCGATTAACGGGACAAAAATGACATCCTTGAACTTAATACGTTCAAGCAGCTGCATAAAAATAAATGTTCCGATTAATGCGAAAACAAAGCTAAACAGGATTTGTCCCATATAAGACATGCCTGTAAAAAAGATCATTGAAACAATGACACCTAGTTTTGCTGCATCAAGTGTACCGGCCGTTGTCGGCGATACAAATTTGTTTCGGCTTAAGCTTTGCATAATTAAGCCGGCAATACCCATTCCTGCACCCGCCAAAATAATTGCCATTAAACGAGGCAAACGACTCATAAAAAAGATTTGTGTCTCATCTGATTCCCAATTAAGCAGATCGCTCGGCTTAATATCAATGGCACCTATAAAAAGCGAGATAAAGGAAAGGATAACTGTTGATACTACCAATATCCATAATCTCATTTGCAATCCCCATAAAAGATATTTTCTCAATAAACATATTGATAACGATTATCACTATTGAGTCGTCTTCATTATAAACAACGTAAATAGTAAAATCAATATCTACTCGATAATCATTATCAGTTATAAAGTGAAAAATGAAGAAATTCGTAATTTTGAGCTTTTTCCGGGTTTTTAACAGGAAAAACAACACTCTAATTTTAGGATTTTCTACTCTCCTCTCTTCTATATAAAAGTCATTACAAATAATAAAATTCCATTATCAATTAACTAATCTGCAACTATAAAAATATCCTGTACTTCATGGAAGTGCCGGGTAAAAAATCTCCTGCCCAGCCTGCCAGTTTCCTAGTTAAGGAACGCCACTTCATCTCTTATTCTGTAAAATATAAAAAGAGAGGAGGACCGAATAGATCCACCTCTCTTTACGCTTTATCTCTCACACTATATTTACACTAAGACAATTTTCCGCTCAGCAATTTGTTCAATAAATGATTGTTTTACCGTATAGCCTAATCCTGGTTTGTCGGAAATGGAGATCAGCCCATTTTCCACCTTTACTTCCGGTGTGATAATATCTTCTTCCCAATAATGACTGGAAGCTGCTGTATCCCCAGGTAAACTAAATCCGCTGAGGCTCGCTATTGCAACGGCCTGCGCCCTGCCGATACCCGCCTCCAGCATACCGCCGCACCAGACAGAAATGCCATGCTTTACACTGTAATCATGGATGCGTTTAGCCTCTGTGATGCCACCAACACGTGCAATCTTCAAATTAACGATCTGACAGCTTCCAAGCATAACAGCCCGCTTCATATCTTCCAAAGAAGTAATACTTTCATCCAGGCAAATCGGTGTCGAAAGCTCTTTTTGCAGAAGTGCATGCTCTATTAAATCGTCGTGAGCGAGCGGCTGCTCAATCATTAACAAATTAAATTCATCCAGCGCCTTTAACAGCGGCAGATCGGCTAATGTATAAGCTGAATTAGCATCTGCCATTAAGGGCAGATTGCTAAAACGAGAACGGATTGCCCGAATAAGCTCGATATCCCGGCCCGGCTTAATTTTCACCTTTACCCGTCTATAGCCTTGCGCTGCGTAATTTTCGATAATCCGGAACAACGCTTCATTTGTTGGCTGCAGCCCCACACTGATTCCAACCTCCACCTTGTTTCGTGTGCCGCCGATTGCCTGTGAAAGGGACATATTATGCAGTTGGGCATATATATCCCACACTGCCCCTTCGATCGCTGCTTTTGCCATATTATTGCGCCGGATCGGCTTGAATAGCTTACTTACCTCATCCGGATGAGCCAGTTCCCGCTGCAATAACAGAGGAATAAGAAAATCCTCCAGCATATGCAACGTTGTTTTGGCCGTTTCTTCTGTATAGGAAGGCGACTCGAACGCTACACCTTCCCCCCAACCAATAATACCCGATTCATCCTTTGCCTTAATGACAAGGACCGGTTTATCGTGAACTGCTCCAAAACTTGTAACGAAGGGGTGTTTCATCTTCATGTTTACTATATAAATAGTTACTTCTATTAATTTCATCTTTTACTCCTTACATGGCAAAAAGCGTACGTTTGACAAACAAATAATGACTGACATGCTCATTTGTAGGCGCTAAGCAAACAATCATATATCCTTGCTGGAATAATGTTTGAAATATTATTCGTGTTTTATAGCGCCAATCCTCCGCAAGTGAAGGGCTTTCCACCTTGATCTTCCTAAAGCTGGACGGAATGGCTAGCGTATAGGCATCCTTTAAATAGGAAATAGCACTGTCAAACTGATAGTCACTATCTAAAACAGGCAGTCCAACAATCGTGAAAGAGGAAGGGACGATCTCTGATGCCATGTCTTTCAGCTCTTCAATTTTTGCATCCCAACGCAGATGATCTTCATCTGTTATATTCCATTCTACAACTAACCGGTCTGTTGGAATCGCTGACATTCCACCCATTTCCGGCTCCTGGTTTTCAATATAAGAGGTTCCATATGCACGGAGCTTCGTGAAATACAAGTAAGCTGTTCTCGCCTCCAATGGTTCAAACAGCCACTGGCATTTTGTATAGCCCAGCTCATCGGCAAGCTCCTTTTGCTTTAACTTTAAAAGCTCCCCTACCCCCATCTCGCGGTATTGGCGTTTAATACCTAGAAGGTGTGAATATAAAAATCCTTCACTTGCCCGGTCGCCATAGCTGAAGCCAATCAACTCCCCCTCTAAATAAGCTCCTACCAATAATGTATTATTTATTTCTTCTTTCAGCATTTGATGCATCGGCTCATATACTTCCTGCCAAATTTCCTGCTCTAAACTAAACACCTTCTCCAGTTCTTCCTTTGTCGTTATCCGCTTTACTGCTACCGATTCTAACATCATGTAACGCCTCCCCATGCTTTTTTATACGGCTGTCTTAACAAATTGCTTTTGATTTGCGTCACAACACTCAAATAAGGCTAGGCACCTTGATGTTTTCTTTTCTATTCCTCGTTATTTTATATCATATCACTCAAGCTTCTATATTTCCTTTTCTTCCATACAATTTTTATCTATATATATATTGAATTAAATTCTTCCTACATCATTTGCGCTTGCTGCACGTTCCGCATGAGTCTCGGGCGGTCATAAAGGCGTTGCCACACGACGTGGCGTTTTAGCCTTTATTCCTTCTCCTTACCCTTCTAGCGGGGTCTCATTCTCCACGCTCTTGCAGCGTGACAGGTGCAAATAGACCGTTCAAAAGCTACAGGAAATCAAAAATTCAACTTATATACCTAAAAGAATAAACAGATATTTGTATATTTTGTTCACCATTTCCACCATAAAAAAATACCAGAGAAACAGAACTGTTTCTCTGGTATGCTATATCGATTAATCGAAAAGTAATTTTATCTAATACCGCGCATTGCACGTGAAATCATTGGGCTCATAAATAGAATGACAACACCTATGAAGATTGAGATGCCTCCTAGTACACCGAAATAAGAAGTATCAGATATTACTTCATAAAGACGTACTAATTGCGCATTGATAGCCTGTGCGGCTGCTGATGCTAAGAACCAAAGAGCCATTGTTTGACCAGCAAATGCCTGCGGTGCCAATTTCGTTGTGGCAGATAAACCTACCGGTGAAAGCAACAGTTCACCAAGTACAACCAAGAAGAATGAAAGAACAATCCATAAAGGATTAACTAAAGCGTCTGTACCAGTAAATGCAATGGCCGCAACCATGATTAAGAATGAAGCACCGGCGAAGAATAACGCGTATGCAAACTTTCTAGGTGTTGATGGTCCACGTTCCCCAAGCTTTGTCCACAGAGTTGCAAACACAGGAGCAAAGATAATAATGAAGAGTGGATTCAACGATTGAAACCAAGCAGGTCTGATTTCAAAGTTACCTACCATCAAATCTGTACGTGTATCTACAAACGTTGCCAAAATTGTTGAAGACTGTTCCTGAATCGCCCAGAACATTACAGCACAGATGAATAATGGAATATATGCCAACAGGCGGGATTTTTCATCTGCATTTGTTTTTGGACTGCGGTACATATAAGCAATAAATACCGTAGGAATTAAAATACCTAATACTGTAATCAATAATGAGAAGTTCTCAATTGTAAAATGGCCTGTCATATACGTAATGACCCCGATAACCGCAATAGCGACAGCTGCTACACCGAAAATCGTAAAAGTCTTTTTACGTTCCTCAGGAAGCAGAGGGTTTGTAGGCTGAGAACCAGCCAGACCAAGGTTTTTCTTTGTAAACCAGAAAACAATTAAACCAATAAACATACCAACAGCTGCTACACTAAACCCGGCATGGAAGCCCCATACTTTTTGTGTCCAACCTACTAAAAGCGGTGATAAGAATGCCCCCATGTTGATTCCCATAACGAAAATTGTGAAACCGGAATCGCGGCGTGCATCATTTTCTGCATATAAATCACCAACAACGGCCGATACGTTCGGCTTCAATAAACCAGTACCGATGATGATCAGTACCATAGATCCATATAATGCGGATACTCCCGCAGGAAGTGCCAACACAATATGACCAAGCATGATCATAATACCACCGAAGAACACAGATTTCTGTGTACCTAAAATACGGTCAGCAATCCAACCACCAATAATACCTGACATATAAATTAACGAACCATAAATCGACATGATAATGTTCGCTTGTTCACGATCTAATCCTAAACCACCATCTTTTACTGCATAGTACATGTAGAAGATCAGAATGGCTCGCATTCCGTAATATGAGAAACGTTCCCAAAATTCTGTAAAGAATAAAGAGAACAATCCTTTTGGATGCCCGATGAAGCCTTTTTGTGGTACGGATTTGACGATCTCTTCTTTGCTAAGCATGAAAATACCCTCTTCCGTATATTAATATAATGTTTCATTTATCTGACAATTTAATCTTTATACAGTTGTCCGTGTCAGAAAAATAGTACTTCATTACAGTAAAATATTCAGAACAATTTTGCAAGTATTTTTTTAAAGTTAGAATTATCGTTTTATTCAGTTTTTTCTATCAATTTTCCACTTTTTTTCTGCTTAACAAATTTATTTACCCATTTTTTTATTAATATAACCATCCAGTGAACCCTTGATGCTTCTCTATTGGCGCGTTTTCTTTATTATTTCGAAATAACAAACAGTTGCATGCACAAAGAGATTGGACAAACAGAACAAATCTCCTAGAGAGGTATATATTACACATTTCCTAAAGAGCTTTATAACTTTAAATGAGCATTTCCGTATACAAACTTCCCCATATAAATGAAATAGCACTCCCCTTAAGCTACTTGAAGGTCATTTTTGAATTGTATAAGAGAAGCATCTTATGCGAATTAAGGCCATCAAACGTAATGATCAACAGCTTGTTCATTTAGGAGCATCCATTGTCACTCTTAATTCACGCACACATTTTTTCGTGTTTTAAAAATGAAACCCTTCTGCCTCTATTTGCGGCAAATGGCCATTTTTTTCGCTCTTATGGCTTCAAAAATGACGAAAAGAGGCCCTGTTTTCTTCTTTTTTGTATATTTCTCCTTTTATACTAAAAATAAACACGTTATCCATAAGTTATTGATGTCAAGCTGGTATGATAACGAGTTGATTGGAGTGGCGGCTGGCGACTGCTTGTGGATCAGCACGTGCGGAAAATCCAATGATTGCGGGGCCTATCCCGGCAATCATTTAGTTGGAGCCATGCCCCCGCGAAAAAGCGTCCAGCCAGAATGGAAATCAACCTCATGTTACGGTGATGAACCAAAAACAGGATGGTTTACAAAAAAAACCAATGCTTAATCGGCCCAAAACAGATGGAAAAGCACCGATTTTGATTAATAAATAGTAGTCTTTAGTATGGAAATCCTTGTGTCATTGACCGATCATGCAATAAAATAAATCCAGTATACGGCAACTTCCGGCAGACCAAAAACCTTATGACTGCTGGCTTTTGGCTTAAAAAAACAGCTATGTTTTTTTCTTCTGTCTATTTTTTAATCGCTATGTAGCCTGATATCGCCAAATGGACATACAACTTATAAAAAATTAAGGCCCATGTCATTTATTTATAGTTAAGTTGTATATCAAATATGGCAAATTGCTGTTTTTTCTGTTTGAAAAAACATAAAAAAGAGAGGCGCCTACAAATGATTGCAAGGCGCCTCTTTTGTTGGATGCACTAATTACCCTATAACCAGTAAGATACTTTGCCCATCATACGGAGCGGTACTCACTTTTTCCGGGTTATTCTTTAACTGATTACATATTGTTCATACTTCTGGAAATCGGCCTCTTTCAATTCAAGCTCGATAAGCGTTCCTTCTTCTTCATAGGAAGTGCTGAAAATAGTAGCAGCTTCATTGAGATAAGAGACAATGCTTCCTTTATCGTACGGAATGAGCATTTTGCATGTAACGTAGTTGGAGAAAATATACTGCTTGATGATTTGCAATAGTTCATCAAGTCCTTCCCCTTCTTTTGCTGCCATCCATACATTATCACCGCTGACAAGTGGATACTTAACACCTGCGAGGTCAGATTTGTTATATACATAAATAGTAGGAATATCTTCGACTCCCACATCTTTTAGCGTCTTATTTGTTACATCGATCATAAAACTATGCTCTTCATTTGATACATCCACTACATGAAGCAAAAGATCTGCATCACGCGCTTCCTCCAATGTAGATCGGAAAGCTTTTACAAGATGGTGGGGCAATTTGCTGACAAACCCGACAGTATCAGTCAGAAGGAACGTCTTATTGTCAGGGAGTTCAATATTTCGAACAGACGTTTCCAGTGTGGCAAAAAGCATGTCCTTTTCAAATACACGCTTTGAATCCTCCTGCCCTATTTTGGCAAGAAGCTGATTCATAATCGTGGATTTACCCGCGTTTGTATAGCCTACAAGAGAGACAACCGGCACAGCATTTTTGCGTCGCTGCTTGCGCTGTGTTTCCCGCTGTTCCTTCACCTGCTCCAGCTCGCGCCGTAGCTTGGCGATCTGATCTTCAATTTTGCGTCGGTCCAGCTCCAGCTTTGTTTCACCGGCACCGCGGTTTTTAAACCCGCCGCCCGTACCGCCGCCTTGTCGTGATAAAGAAGCATGCAGCCCTACTAGACGAGGCAGCATATACTGCAGCTGGGCAAGCTCTACTTGCATTTGAGCTTCACGCGTCTTTGCCCGGCGACTGAAAATATCTAAAATAAGCATCGTCCGGTCGATTACTTTGCATTCCAAATCCCGCTCTAGATTGCGGATTTGGGATGGTGATAATTCATCGTTAAAAATAACAATGTTTGCATTCTTTTCCTCAACAAACGCCTTGATTTCTTCGATTTTACCGGTACCTACGTAATGGGAAGGATTCACGCGCTCCAGGTTTTGCGTCACATATCCTGCTATTTCCACCTCTAGAGCTTCCGCCAGGTTTGCCAGCTCTTCCATGGAATAATCAAAATGCTTATCACTTTGCAAATTAACCCCAACTAAAACGCCTTTTTCCTGCAGTATTTCAATATCCTTCAAATTGTTCACAAAATCCCTCCTACGTGCTCATTATCCACATCGTAACATAGAAAAGGGGCGCCTCAAAAGTATTTGAGGCGTCCCTATTTATTCTTCTTGTTTCAAGCGTCGAATCGTTTCATCAAACTCGTTTTCAATCTCCCGGTTCGGCTTATACGTAGCGATACTTACGGCTACCGCAACTGCAAGACAAACAATAAATCCCGGCACAATTTCATATAATACAGACGCCAGGGATTCCAGCTGCCCCCATACAAAGGCAACAGCTGCCCCGCTTACCATCCCTGCCAGTGCACCCAAATTAGTAAGTTTTCTCCAGTAGAGCGCTAAAAGGATGACCGGACCGAATGCCGCACCGAATCCCGCCCAGGCAAAGCCGACAAGATCAAGCACTGAATTCCCGGGATTCCACGCAAGGTATGCCGCTATAATCGATACGATTAATACCGCCAAACGTCCGGTAAATACATAATGGGCATCTGTCGCTGTCTTATTAAAAATGGCCTTGTAAATATCTTCGATCAATGCCGAAGACGTAACAATGAGCTGGGAGCTAATCGTACTCATGATCGCTGCCAAAATAGCAGCCAGCATAATCCCCGCAATAAAAGGATGGAACAAAATCTGCCCTAATACAATAAATACCGTTTCAGCATCCTTGAGCTCTTCACCGCTTTGCTGGAAGTAAGCAATGCCGACAAGGGCCGTGGCTACCGCTCCTGCTAGACTAAAAATCATCCAGCCGATGCCAATTCGGCGTGCAGCGGTTGTTTCCTTTACTGATTTAATGGCCATAAATCGCACAATGATATGAGGCTGGCCGAAGTACCCTAACCCCCACGCAATAGAAGAAATAATTCCTGCCGCTGTAGCGGTAGAAGCAAAGAGCGATAAGTGCTCCGGGTCCACTGCTTTAATGGAATCAATCGTTTCCCCTATTCCTCCTGTTAAAAAGAGACCGAATAACGGAACAGCAATTAACGCTAAAAACATCGTAAGCCCTTGCAGGAAGTCTGTATAACTAACGGCCAGAAAACCGCCGAACAATGTGTAGGCTACTACTACCCCGGATACAATCAATAATCCCATATGATAGTCATAGCCAAAAGAGCTGTTAAAAAACTTTCCACCCGCTACCATCCCACTTGATACATAGAAGGTAAAGAAAATAAGAATAATAATACCTGATGCTATACGAATAGCCTTTGTTTTATCACGCAGCCGGTTATCCAAAAAGCTCGGAATGGTAATGGAGTCATTGGCAACTTGTGTATAAACACGTAATCTCGGCGCTACAAGCAGCCAGTTCAAATAAGCACCAATCGTCAATCCAATCGCAATCCAGGCATCCACTAGACCATTTAGATAGATGGCTCCCGGCAGTCCCATTAAGAGCCACCCGGACATATCAGCTGCTCCGGCGCTTAATGCTGTAACTGCCGGGCCCAAGCCGCGTCCGCCCAGCATATAGTCGTTCAGACTTTTTGTCCGTACAAATGCATACCAGCCGATCGCAAGCATTACCAGCATATAGATGGCAATAGCCACCAGTTGAAAGGCGTGTTCTGACATAGTCATCCTCCTTTTCATTTCTAAAAGTTTATGAAATACTACTCTATATTAACAAGAAATGTAGAACCTTTTAAGAAAATTATTATACGTTTCTCTTTCCCAATCGCCAAACGACACGTGATCCTTTCAGTATGATACACTGAAATTACTTTAAATAAAGAGGTTGAAGACGATGGATTTTGAACAAATGAAAAAGCAGTTTCTCTCCCTGCTTGAGGACAGAACGCTTGTACATGCTACAGTAAGCCAGCCACGCCTGAAATCTAACGAGCTGAAACGGGTAAAATTAAAACCGATTGAGTTAAAAGGCGTTTATACTATCCAGTTGGAGTATCAGTACGAGCGAATATTGAAGCACGAAAACATCCCGCTGGAACAATTCGCCGGCCATTTTGACCGGTTACTTGAACAGTTCCGGCAAATTCATGCACAGTTTACTGAACATACTGTGCACATACAGCTTTCGAAAAAAAATAAGGTTCTGTGGAAAGGAGACAAGCAAACAACAATAAAAGAAGTGAATTTATCTCATAATAGAAAAAAGCGCTATTTATTGGATGATTCAACTCCTTACCCGTTTCTGATCCGTCTCGGTGTACAAACAGAGGAAGGCAAAGTGAAAAAACAAAAATACGATAAATTCAGGCAAATTAACCGGTTTGTCGAGTTTATTGATGATTCACTGGACCACTTGCCAAAAGACCGCACAATTCGCATTTTGGATTTCGGCTCCGGGAAATCGTATTTAACTTTTGCCCTCTATCACTATTTAAAAGTGGAAAAGGGGCTGAACATCCGGGTTACAGGGCTTGATCTAAAAAAGGAAGTCATTGAAGAATGTAATCAAATTGCAGCTGATCTTGGTTATGAGGATCTGGAGTTTTTAGTAGGCGATATTAATGATTATAATGAAGAAACGTCCGTTGATATGGTTGTTACATTACACGCATGCGATGTAGCAACGGATATGGCGCTGGCACGCGCAGTAAAATGGGGAGCGAACGTCATTTTAAGTGTTCCGTGCTGCCAGCATGAGCTGAATCGCCAGCTGCATGCCCCTGCGCTCGATGTCATGCTGCAGTACGGGTTAATCCGGGAACGCTTTGCTTCTTTGGCAACGGATTCCATAAGGGCGGAACTGCTATCCCTTGTAGGATACGATACACAGCTTCTAGAATTTATTGATATGGAACACACGCCTAAAAACATACTGATTCGCGCCTATTACACTGGAAAAAAAGGAACAAAAGAGCAACGCGCCCGCTATGAGGCGTTTACTGCCTTATTGCAGGCAAAACCGTTTCTGCAAGCAGAATTACAC
Source organism: Planococcaceae bacterium UBA3378 (assembly GCA_002359075.1). Classification (GTDB taxonomy): domain Bacteria; phylum Bacillota; class Bacilli; order Bacillales_A; family Planococcaceae; genus Lysinibacillus_B. The sequence continues at coordinate 12,038 of DEQA01000079.1, read as the reverse complement.
GATTATCTTTAAGAAAGAAAAGACGCTTGCTTCAGCGTCTTTTTTCGTTAACACTATCGCGCTATGTTCGTTTTTGTCCATTATAAAAAAAGAGATGGCATAGCCAAAATCCCCTTATATGAAAAGGGAATGGGATGTAGCTCATACTATTTCATTTTACCTGTTTTTCTATAAAGGCGATGTAATATACAGGATCCTTCTATCTAAGGGAATAACCTATTCGTTTCCCTTTTTTCGTTCGCAGGGAAAAGTAATTGTTACATAAAAAGGAGATAGCAAAGTTTTTTCACCAAATCGTTCGTTTTTTCTGCTCGAAGTTTCATTTATTCTCTTTAAATACCGTTATTGCTCATAAAAAGTTACCAATAAATGTTACAGAATTGTAAAGTTTGAAAATATCAAGTGAATAATTCTATAGATTCTTTAAAGTTTTTGTTATGATAATTGAGGCTTAATTTTTACTAAAATTACATTTATATAGACGGAGGCAATTCCATGTTCAATTCTAGAAAACAAGATCCATTCTTCTTGTCCCTTCATAAAATTGCTGAAACTTTGCAAGAAGCGGTACACTATGCCAATGACTTCCGCATTGAAACAGTAGCTGATCTCAAAGAAATCAGCATTAAAATGAAGGAATACGAAACGGCCGGTGATAAATTAATCCATGAGCTGATTGTCATGCTGAACAAATCATTCATGACGCCTATTGAGCGGGAGGACATCCTATCTCTTGCAATCCGCATGGATGATATTTTAGACGGTACAGAAGGATGTATTGCGCACTTCGAGATGTTTTCTCTCACTGAAATTGATCAATCTATGCGCGATTTTCTAGGGTACATTACAAAATCTACCGATGAGATCGTAAAGGCAATGGACTTGCTAAATAAGAAAGATTTAGTGGGTATGCGTCAACACGCTATTTTGGTAAAGGATTATGAACGGCAATGTGATGAAGTACTTCGTTCATCCATTAAGCAGCTATTTTTAAATGAGAAGGATCCAATCCGTTTGATCAAATTCAAGGACATCTACGAACAGTTGGAGGAAATTGCCGACTACTGCCAAAATGTCGCAAATACGATTGAAACTATCATTATGCGTAACGCGTAATAGCGGGAGACTTCATAAATGGACACTATATTTTTAATTACGATTTTAGTCGTTATTTTTGCTTTAGCATTTGATTTTATTAATGGTTTTCATGATACGGCAAATGCCATTGCTACATCTGTATCAACGCGGGCGTTAAAGCCGCGTGTTGCCGTACTCATGGCTGCAACGATGAATTTTGTCGGGGCGCTGACATTTGTCGGCGTAGCAAAAGCGATTGCCAGCGATATCGTCGACCCATTCTCGCTAAATACCTTTGACGGGGATGTAACAGGCTCCATTGTTATTTTAGGCGCCCTTTGTTCAGCGATTACATGGAACCTTCTCACTTGGTATTATGGCATCCCGTCAAGCTCTTCCCATACGCTCATTGGTTCACTTGCTGGTGCGGCCATTGGAGCGTCCGGATTTGGGATTTTGAACTACTCGGGCTTTGTGAAAATTTTAGAAGCGCTCGTTTTATCGCCTATCCTTGCTCTAGCGGTCGGCTTTTGTGTGATGTCACTCTTTAAAATCATTTTCAAAAATCGCAATCTTTATAAGGCGAATAAGCGCTTTCGTATTTTACAAATTGTTACCGCTGCTATTCAATCATTCACCCACGGTACAAATGATGCTCAAAAGGCAATGGGTATTATCACAATGGCACTCATTGCATCAAACCTCCAAACAGGAGACGATGTGCAGGGCTGGGTTCGTATAGCTTGTGCAACAGCGATGGGATTAGGTACTTCTATCGGCGGCTATAAAATTATTAAAACAGTTGGCGGCAAGATTATGAAGATTCGTCCTGTAAATGGTGTTGCAGCAGACTTATCCTCTGCGGCAGTCATTTTCAGTGCAACGCTTATTCATCTTCCCGTTTCCACAACCCACGTTATTTCTTCGGCTATTATGGGTGTTGGGTCAGCGCAGCGTGTCAAAGGCGTACGTTGGAGCATAGCTCGTAAAATGGTCGTCACATGGGTCATCACGATTCCAATTTCCGCAGTGATGGGCGCGATTTTCTACACATTACTGCATTTTATTTTCTAATATCTACACCGGATTACTTCATGGTAGTCCGGTTTTTTTCTATTATGCTATTCTAATAATAGAATCGAAAGATAAATAAGGGAAAGGCGGTGCTGTTATGCAGGCTATAGCAAAATTCGTTACAACATTTTCAAAATCCATCATTGCATTTTGGGTGATCTTCCTTATAGTGATGGCTTTTTTCGCTCTTCAACTTCCTTCTAAACTGCAGGGGGATGGTTTTTTTGTTGATAGCGATTATAATCGGGTAAATGAGGAATTATCGGAGACGTTCGGACTTCCCTCTGCCACTATTTTTGTATTATTTGACCAGAAATCAACAGATGATACGGAGCGTATACTCGACAAGCTTGGACAGGTAGAGGGAATCCGCCATGTCATTTCCCCTGTTGGTGAAGATAAATTCACAAAGGGTGATTTGTCTTATGCTACGTTAGAGCTTGAGGAAACGGATGAGGACTACTTTGTCATTGTTGATGAACTGCGGGAGGTACTGGGAGAAGAAGAAGGTGTATCCATCACTGGGGGACCGGTCATATCAAAAGATACAAACACAGCGAGCCAAAAAGATTTAATGAAGGCAGAAGCTATTGGACTTCCTATCGCTCTTGTTGTTCTTTTACTAGCATTCGGAACGATCGTTTCGGCCCTTTTACCATTAATGATTGGAGCCGTGACCGTTGTTATTGCTTTTGGGGTGCTTGCCCTATTCGGTGAAAGCATTGACTTATCCATCTTCGTCATGAATATTGTACCAATGCTCGGGCTGGCCTTAAGCATCGACTTTTCCCTGTTGTTTATTAACCGGTACCGGGAAGAAAGAGAGCAAACAACCATCGTTGCGGCAGTGCAGACTGCTATCCTTACAGCAGGGCGGTCGATTATTTTTTCTGCCCTTTGTGTCATGATCGGGCTCGGATCGATGATTATTATTAATGTAGAGATATTCCAAAATATTGCCCTCGGCGGCTTCATCGCTGTGCTTTTTGCAGTAATAACAGGGCTTACACTCCTGCCGGCAGTAATTATCGTACTTGGCGACCGTTTAAACAAATGGAGACTGATTCGTGTCAAGTCAACCGCTACCCGCTGGCAACGTTTTGCTGCATTTGTTATCAAAAACCCTATCAAAATTATTTTTATTGCTGTACTCCTTTTAGCTGCAGCAATGATTCCGATTAAGGATATCGAACTGACCATTCCCTCTGTCGATGTGCTGCCGGCCTCCTATGATGCACGTGAAACATACGATATACTTGTCGAAGAGTTTGATCTCGGGAAACAATCTACCGTCTTTTTATTAGCAGACCGGAAAGAAGGCTGGGTAGAGCGAGATGGGCTGGAGAAAATGATGGATATTCAGAAGCAGCTGACGGATGACCCGCTTGTTACGTCAGTAACCTCTGTGTTTACAGCAGCCGGCATCGACTCCGTGGATATGTGGGAAGCAGCAAACGCTGACCCGCAGACTGCCGGCTTACTCGATGCTGCAGCAGAAAACTTTATACAGGATGATCAAATGTATATCGTAGCAACGCTTGATACGGAAAGTGATACGAGCGCGGCACAGGATTTTGTGCGGGAATGGAAAGAGAAGGATTTAGGAGTTGGCTTCCTAATCGGAGGGCAGGCAGCATTCAATCAGGAAATCTTTGACGAGATTGCCGACAAAATTGGTATAGCTGTATCCATTATTATTGTGACAACATTTATCATCTTGATGATTGCCTTTAAATCGATTTTGATCCCGCTAAAGGCCATCTTTATGAATATTCTAGGACTCGGTTCTACATTCGGGATTCTTGTCTATCTGTTCCAATACGGACATTTAGGCATGCCTGAGTCGACACTTGCCTTAATCATTCCTGTCCTTGTTTTCTGCCTTGTATTTGGCCTAAGCATGGATTATGAGGTATTCTTAATTTCCCGTATTCAGGAGGAATATGACAAGGGCGTGGAAAATACGAAAGCAACGATTGACGGCCTTGTCTCCACTTCGAAAATCATTACATCAGCGGCGCTCATCATGATCGTCATTACAGGTGCCTTTGCGTTCACGGATGTTACGACAGTGAAACAGCTCGGCGTCGGCATTGCGATCGCTATTGCGATCGACGCTACCGTCATTCGCTTGATGCTCGTGCCAAGCCTTATGAAGCTGTTTGGCGATTGGAACTGGTGGCTGCCATTTGTTAAAAGAAAGCGGCTATAAAGTCGGAAACAAGGCTATAGGCGTGTCTGTTTGTTCTCATCCACCGCCTATATAAGAAAGGGATATCCAGTAAATTGGATATCCCTCTTTTTTATTGAAATACTGCTTCATACCATGCTTTAGCAGCTTGAACTTCAGGCATTGTCAATTGATGACCATAGTCAAACCATTCAACCTGCACACTCGCTCCTGCACCCGAAAGAAGCTGTTCCAATTCTTCTGATTCCTGCGGCGGACACATAAAGTCATTCGTCCCTGCCCCAATCCATACACGGACATCTGCCAGACTGGGAATAGAAGCCTCACGGTCAGGCACCATTGGGTGATGAAGAATAGCACCTGCCAAGCTTCCTTGATGACGAAACAATAAATTGCCTGCAATATTGGCGCCGTTTGAATAGCCGATTGCTACGACCTTATGTAGATCAAATCCGTATTGTACGGCAGATTCCTTCATAAATGCCAGCAGTTCGTCTGTACGGAAACGAAGATCCTCCATATCAAAGACACCTTCCGCGATACGGCGGAAGAAACGCGGCATCCCCTGCTCTGTTACTTGTCCGCGAACACTTAAAATATTTGCTTCAGGATCGATCTCTTTAGCAAGTCCTATTAGATCGCGCTCAGTACCACCTGTCCCATGCAGTAATAAAAACGTTATTTCCTTGTTGCCTTTTTCAAATAGATGTTGCACATAACCACGCCCCTAATTATCTCGAATTTGAGATAATTATAGACTGATTTTCGGCATTCGTCAAAGGAGCAGATTGCTCATCGATTTCTTCTGTCTCCGGTATGCCTTTATTATTGTCATTCACGCCCCCGTTATTTCGCCCGTACTTCGATGGATCGTACGTGTTATAGAAAACAGTAATGGTGATCACCGCCAACAGTGAAGCAGCAATAATGGAACCAATAATGATTCCCGCCATTTTCTTACCGCTCATATTTTTCTTCTCCATCCCTATCTCTCCCTTTATTTAGAAGGACGGAATCCTTCTTCGCGTAAGTAGTCAACCGCTGCCTCACGTGTACCAAACGACTCTTCTAAATTATCCTTATGATATATATTCCAAACACGGTTATCATACACAAGTTCAAGCTTTGTTTGCATGCGGTCGCTCCACACTTCAATAACCGGCTCATCATCGAACTCTTCCGATAGGTATTGAATCGAATCACTGATAATTTCCCGCAGCTCATCAGCAGAATAATCGCGAATATTCACAAGCCCCTTATCTGTTGCTTCTTTTTCGTATTTTAGCAAATCGCCGATAAATACAAAGCCATTGCCATTCGGGTGCAATTTTTCAACGACAATTGTTTTTTCGTACAAGCTCTCTTCAAAGTGGTAGTTTACACGCTTCAGTGAAATCTCCTTCTTCGTCAGCTGTGGAAACTCCTCAATGATTGCCTGTTTTTGTTCAAATGTTAGCATAAAACGCTCCTTTAAAATTCTTTTCGCAAATAGTATAACATAGGGAAAAAGCTTTAGCGCTACCGTAATTGTAAGAGACTCACTGTTTAAGTCGGGAAGACAACGGCAGAACCTGTTATTAAATATTGTCCATTCAAAAAAAGAAGCACGCAACAGAGCATGCTTCCTTCTTTTACACGGTTTTTGTAGCCGTTTCTTTAATTTTCTTTCGTTCCTCATAAATGTTGATGACGATTGCCTTTAGTACGGCATACGTAGGGATGGCAATTAAAATACCGATAAACCCTGCAATATTACCTGCCGCCAATACGAGCGAGATAACTGTCAGCGGGTGGATATCCAGGGATTTCCCCATAATATTCGGCGTGATAAGATTGCTTTCTATCTGCTGGGCTATAAGCGTCACAGCTGCTACCCCAATAACCAGCACCGGTTTCTGAACAAGAGCGACTACAACAGCCGGTACAAGTGACACCCACGGCCCGATAAACGGAATCATATTCATAAAGAAGGAGAAAATCGCCAGCAGCAGCGCATAGTCAAGCTTAATAATTAAATAGCCGATAAACATCATTAAAGCAAGCAGCGAGCTGATAATTACCTGTCCCTGAACATAGCTGCGAAGCACACCGTCGATATCCTCCAGAGTATTTTTCACCCATGTACGGCGGTCCCCGGAGAAAATATTGTAAATATTCGGAGCGAATTTCTCATGATCCTTCAGCATGAAGATGAAAAAGAACGGAACCAATATTAATGTAAATGTGGCCGATACAGCCCCGCTGATAAAGGATACAATCCATGTGCTGCTCTTTACAGCAATTGTCTGTATGGAATTAGAAATAGAATCCACAAAATCTTCTATCTGCGGCGGGAGGTGATCCTTATTATCCATCACATAATCTGCTGTATCCTGAATACTTTGCGCAATGGATGGTGCGTTCTCCACCAGGTTATTTACCTGGGAAGCAATCGGATTACCGATCATTAATAAAAGGCCTGTCACGATTCCTGTCATCAGGATGAGGATGGTTGTAATACTGCCCCATCTAGGTAAACCCCGTTTTTCCAGCACACGCTGAAGAGGCTCTGTGACATAATAGAGAACCCCGCCTAATAACAACGGGATAAAAATAGTTTTTAAAATAATGACCAGTGGATTGAAAATCCCTTTAATTTCTATGAAATATTTTACAATTAAAAGTCCGATTAAAATCCCTACACCGGTTTGAAACCATAACTTTTTTGTCAATTTCTATCGCTTCCTTTCTTGCTTCCCTTCTATTATAAATCTATATACGCTTATTTACACAAAAAGGTGCCAAAGCAGTAAGGGAAATTCGTCTAGCTGCTTGCCACTATCCTATTATAAAAGAGCCGCCCTATAAGATCATCTCATAAGGCGGCTCTTTTTTTATTTTACAGCTTTGTATCATCAATGCTGTTTAAGTATTCTTCTATTACACCAATGACCGATTCGACACAGCCTTCCTCAAACGGAGAAATAAGGCCGGCTTCTTTCACGAGACCCGTGAATGGCAACGAACCGCCAAGGCTGCATAAATGAATATAATCCTTCCAAGCTCCTTCAAAGTCTTCACGCGAACGCTTCCAGAACTGGAATGCACAAATTTGGGCCAATGTATAATCAATATAATAGAATGGACTTGCATAAATATGTCCCTGGCGCTGCCACAGACCGCCGGATTCCAAGTACGGATGGCCATCATAATCGCGCTGCGGTAAATACTTCGCTTCGATTTCCTTCCAAGCCTGCTTCCGCTCTGCTGGTGTCAGCTCTGGATTTTCGTATACAATGTGCTGGAATTCATCGACTGCCACACCGTAAGGCAGGAAGATCAATCCTCCGCTTAAATGAGCGAATTTATACTTCTCTGTGTCTTCCTTAAAGAATAACTCCATCCAAGGCCATGTAAAGAATTCCATACTCATTGAGTGAATCTCAGCTGATTCATATGTCGGCCATAAATATTCCGGAATACCGATATTCCGTGATGCATATACCTGATAAGCATGACCTGCTTCATGCGTTAAGACGTCAATATCGCCGGATGTGCCATTAAAATTCGAGAAGATGAATGGCGAATCGTAGTTTTCAATGAATGTGCAATAGCCGCCTGATTCCTTCCCTTTTTTCGCCACTAAATCCATTAAGTCGTGGTCAAGCATATAGTTAAAGAACTCAGCCGTCTCCGGTGAAAGCTCCTCATACATTTTCTTGCCATTTTCCACAATCCAGTCCGCATCCCCTTTTGGTTTTGCATTCCCTGTAAGGAACTCCAGACCTTCATCATAAAACTTTAAGTCCTCTACGCCAATCCGCTTTGCCTGTCTTTCATAAAGCTTTGAAACAAGCGGAACAATATATTGCCGTACCTGCTCACGGAATTTTGCTACCATTTCCGCGTCATAGTCTATACGGTTCATATGAATATAACCAAGTTCCACATAGTTTTTATAGCCGAGTGTTGTAGCAATTTCATGGCGTAATTTGATAAGCTGATCAAACAGTTCATCAAATTGCTCTGCATGGTCTGCAAAGAAATTTGCCGATGCTTCCCGGGCTGCCTTACGTACTGCCCGGTCCGTTGATTCCGTATACGGAGCAAGCTGTGCAAGCGTTAATGTCTTTCCGTCAAAATCAATTTGCGCGGAAGCTACTAGCTTATTGTATTCCGAAACGAGTTTATTTTCCTTTTGCATCTTGTCGATGACTGCCGGAGAAAAACCTTTGATCTCATTTTCCGCAAGGGCAAAAAGCTGTGCCCCCCATTTTTCCTCTAATTTTTCACGGAAGGGAGAGTTCACCAGTGCCTGGTAATACTCAGAAATGACCTCATCTAGTTCAGGTGCCATTTCATCGATATCATCACGGGCATTTTGGTAAAATTCATCCGTTGTATCAATAGAGGCACGAATATATACCAAGTTGGATTGAGTCGAGAAATCACGGCGGTACGCATTGATTTTCTCAATGACTTCACTTTGTGCCTCGACAGTCGGCGCCTGTTTAAATTCTTCGATCAGTGCACGTATTGCTTCCTTAAGAGCCGGTAGATCCGGACGTTTATATTCATATTCTGTAAATTTCATTATTTTCCCCCCAGCATTTTCTCTTTGAACATAGCAATTTCATTATTTAGCATTTTCTGAATGATTGCAAGAAAAAGAACATTACATAACACCCTTTCTTCATCTCATTCTTCTATAAACTTCCCTTTTGCCCATTCTTTACGCTTTCTACGAGAAAGATGGACAAAGGAACGTCTCTTCCCTTGCCCATCCTGCCTAGCGAATAGTAAATTTTTTAATGGATTCCTGCAGACCATGAATTTCTTCCGATAAATTATTTGAAGCATCTGTTACAAGCTGAATAGCCTTTTGCTGTTCGTCGACAGAGGCTGTTACCTCCTCTGTCATGCCGGCATTTGTTTCACTGATGACAGCAATTCGTTCAATGGATGAAAGCATTGTATTTTTGGAAGCATTCAACTGCAGGATACTTCTTGAGACATCTTCAATTGACTCTACAATATTCCCAACAGCATTTTCAATTTCATTGAAGGATTTTTCCGTCGTTTCCACTGCTTCATGCTGCCCTTCTACAATTGTAAATGTTTTTGACATCTCATTTGTCACAATCTTTGTCTCTGATTCGATTCCTTGTAATGTATTTCGTACTAATTCGGTCGCCTGACTTGTCTGATCTGCCAGTTTACGGACTTCTTCGGCTACCACTGCAAAGCCCTTCCCATGTTCCCCGGCTCTGGCAGCCTCTATGGAAGCATTTAAAGCGAGGAGATTTGTCTGGTTCGAAATTTCATTGATCGTGCCGACAATTCCTTCGATCTCCCGCACTTTGCCGACTAGGCTTTCAAGTACATTTTGCATGGAAGAAATAAGCTCATAGGACTCTGTCGAACGTTCCTTTAATATAATTAAATGATTCAATCCCTCTTTATTGGATATGCGCATTTCTTCGGAAGAATGGAGCATCGACTTGTTTTTATCCTGCAGCTGGTCAATTTCCAGCGCAATATGGTGTGTAACCTTGCTCGTTTCCTCCGCGTCTGCTGCCTGCCTAGATGCCCCGTTTGCCACTTCTGTCGCCGATTTTACAATATCTTCCCCAAATGCTGTCGTTTCCTCAGCGACCGCTGTTAAGTTTATAGAGGTATTTTGGATTTCCTCAATAGTATGCTCTACCCCTGAAATGAGTACTTTCAGCTGGCCGACCATTTCATTGAAGCCCCGATTCAGTATGCCTACCTCATCCTGCCGCTTACTATGATCTAATTCTACTGTCAAATTCCCCTCTGCCACTTGTCCAACACGGCGGGACAGACTCTTTAATGGAGCTGCCAGATGACGGGAGAATAAAATAGCGGCTATTCCCCCTATTACTAAGGAGATGAGTAATGTCACAATGATTCCCTTTACTAAAACGGCAGCCGGCGCATTAAAATCCTGCATGTAGGTCCCGGAGGCAATAATCCAATTCCAGTTTTTATCTACCTTTGAATAAATCAGCTTCGGTGCTACCTCCGTTTGTCCAGGCAGCTCGAATTCATAATGTGTAAAGCCGCCGCCTGCCAATGCCTGCTCCTTTACCTTGCGGATGAAGTATTGGCCGGAGCTGTCCTGATCGTTCCATAAATTATCCATTTCTCTTGTAGGGTGGCCGATCAATGTTCCCTCTTGGTCCATTATATAAATATAGCCGTTTTCACCTAGATTGCCCGGATAAGATAAGGATCGCTTCCCCTCTCCATCCTTTTTTCCAATCAGCGTAGTTTTCACACGCTCCTGCGCTTCTTCCAGTGTGATGCTTCCGCTTTCCACTTCCTTATTTGTCTGTTCAATAAGCTGCAGCGAAGACTCCACACTGTTTTTTATGATGGTTTCCCCCAGTTCATCCAACCCTTGCTTTGCCTGTATATAACTGACGAAACCGATAATCAAACTAGGCAGCAAAAATAGCAGGAATGAAAACACCAATAATTTTCCCCGAATCGTTTTCAACATATCCATTTCCCTCCCTTGTTCCTTTATTTTACTAATGGATCTTTTCTCCTATTATTACATAAAGGACAAAATACACAACAGATTTTCCGACAAATTTTCTGTTTAAAGTAAAAAAATACCTTTTCATTAAAAAGAAAGATTCACCGCTATTACATGGCTTTGATTTCCGTTCTGAACGGACGCTTTCCTGGAGGTACTGCTCCAACTAAGTGGTTTCGAAGATGGTTTCCTAAATTATAGGATTTCCCTCACACGCCTATCCTCAGGGAGTCACCAATTAACTCGCTCTCATGCTATTTTGTCATCCACGGCTTATCGGGAAAACTCCAACAAATATTATAGAATTATAAAAAAAGAGGCTTTTCTCACGCATAATACGTAAGAAAGCCTCTTTTTTAGTTACTATTCCCCTAAATCTGCATTATGATAAACGCGTTGAACGTCTTCTAAGTCTTCTAGGGCATCGATCATTTTTTCGAATTTCGCTAAATCATCACCTGATAGCGTCACTTCTGTCATTGGAAGCATTGTTAGCTCTGCTACAGAAAACTCTTCAATGCCTGCCGCCTTGAAAGCTTCCTGTGTTGCGTGGAATTGATCAGGCTCTGTATAGACAATAACCGTTCCGTCTTCATCCATAATGTCACGTGCATCTAAATCTGCTTCCATCAGGATTTCTAAAATCTCATCCTCTGTTTTATCTTCTATTCCGAATACAGCTGTAGAAGTAAACATATGAGCTGCTGAACCGCTTACGCCCATATTTCCTCCATTTTTCCCGAAAGCTGCACGGACTTCTGAAGCTGTGCGATTTACATTGTTTGTTAATGCGTCTACGATAACCATTGTGCCATTAACACCAAATCCTTCATATCGTAGTTCATCATATTGCTCATCTCCGCCGCCTTTTGCTTTGTCGATTGCTTTTTCAATAATATGTTTAGGTACTGAATATGTTTTTGCACGCTCTAATACAGTTTTCAAAGCACGGTTCGATTCTGGATTTGGCTCACCGGATTTAGCCGCTACATAAATTTCACGGCCGAATTTCGCATAAATACGACTAGTACTTGCATCTTTAGAAGCCTTTTTTTCCTTAATATTATTCCATTTACGACCCATAGTTTCACTCTCTTTCGATTTGAATAAAATAAAACTTCCTTGCAACTTAACTATTATACATAAAAAGAG
>DEQA01000273.1:1734-5902 GCA_002359075.1 Planococcaceae bacterium UBA3378 | reverse complement strand
GGCTTTGTAATAAAATCATCCCCGCCATTTTCCAATGCGAAAATTTGATCCATCTCACCGGAACGGGCAGAAATGAACAGAATCGGGCACTTTGTATGCTGCCGTAGCTGCCGACACCAATAATAGCCATCATATGTGGGCAGATTAATATCCAACAGCACAATATGCGGATCAATCTGTTTACACTCTTCAATAATGGCTTCGAAATTTTCCACGATAGAAACTTTATATTGATACTTGCGCAACGTTTCGGCAAGCAATGCGGCTATTTTCACATCGTCCTCTACTATATAAATACGGTGCTTTTCCATTTTGTCACCTCTTTACTCCTTAAAAATCACTACTCCTTCATTTTACATGAAAAATGACCCTCCTCAAAAGTTTAGGAAGGTCATTTGTCATAATTAATAAATTAACTGTAAAAACTCCTCTTTTGTGACACCGCCGAAGTATTTTGGGATGTCAATAGAAGAAAGTGCTTCGCTGATTGCTGCACGCTCATATTTTATGCCCACAAGCAGTTCCTGTACCTCAGCCACATCGCCTACCCCGAAGAAATCACCGAAAATTGTTGCCTCTTCAATCATTCCTTTGTGCACCTCTAAACGGATATCAATGCTGCCGGATGGGAAACGGTGCTGTTTTTGTATATTAAAGCGCGGCGACTTGCCGTAGTTCCATTCCCATTTCTGATAGCGCTCTGCAGACAGCTTACGGATGTTTTCCCAGTCTTGCTCTGTCAGCTCATAATATTGAATCTTGTCCTCTCCGCCAAAGATCGATTTCAGAATTTCCATACGAAATGCCTCAATGGTCATTGGCTCTTTCAGGAATTCGGAAATATTTGCCACTCGAGAACGGACAGATTTAATACCCTTTGATTCGATTTTATCCTTTTTCACCTTTAAAGCCGATACAACGGCATCAATCTCTGTATCAAACATCAGCGTACCATGTGAAAACATGCGCCCCTTCGTAGCAAACTGGGCATTCCCGGATACTTTGCGTCCTTCTGCCAAAATATCATTGCGTCCTGACAGTTCTGCCTGTACACCGAGTTTTCCCAGCGCATCTACTACAGGCTGCGTGAACTTTTTATAGTTATGGAAACTGTTGCCGTCATCTTTAGTGAGGAAGCTGAAGTTTAAGTTTCCAAGATCATGATAGACAGCTCCTCCCCCTGAAAGGCGGCGGACAACAATCACATCGTTTTCCTCTACATAATCAGTATTGATCTCTTCAATTGTATTTTGGTTTTTGCCGATGATGATGGACGGTTGATTTATATAAAAAAGAAGAAAATCATCTTTTTCAATATCCATATTTTTTAACACATATTCCTCAATAGCTAAGTTAATGCGCGGATCTGTAATGCCTTTATTATCGATGAAATACATCTATTTCACTCCTTTACTAAATGTACATAAATATTTTAACCTAAATTAACACTTTTGTATTGACGAACATAAACTGTTATAATACAATGAATACAATCAAAACAGTAATATAACAGATGATGAAAAGGGGGCTATCCACAATGTTAGAAAATGTAGTTGAATTTTTCAAAAACCTGCCTGATAAAGTTTGTGTTCAATGCGGTGATAAGATTGAGGAACAAAGCGAATGCTACAGCAACAATTGTGAGAAATGCAACACTCTTTAATTCACAGTATATTGCTGATTGACGCTTCACTTTATGATTTTACAACACTATAAAGTTATTGCTTACACATTTACCAGACATCCGGGTCCGCTCAATACCCGGATGTTTTTCTTTTTCCTCATAATACCTTCCTAAAAAGTGTAGTAGTACAGCGCTGTACTACTACACTTTTTCCGATAAAACTTTCATCATAATACCCGTAAACACCCTGTGATCAATGATGCCCTTCGGATGTTTCATCGTCCTTCTCATGCTCCATATGTTCCATTGAGTTTGAGCTGTCATCCTCCAGCACGTTGCTCATATCCGGTGTACCGACAATGAACTTATGCTTCGGCATGACATGATAGGCTCCTGCTGTTGTATGGGCATACATATAATACACACCGTCTTTATCGAAAGTATAGTCTGCTGTATAAACGCCATCTGCAGACAGCTCACCTTCCAACATTTTTCCCTCCTCGCGAAGGCCGGATTCCCATACTTCAAACTCGACCGTTGCATCATCCACAGCCTTGTCACCCTGCATTACTTTTGCCTCCAGCTTCACTTCTTCATTCGGTGCTACTTCTTCCGGAGTGAGTACCTCCACTATTATTTCTTCCGGCATTTCACTATTGTCTATTGTATCTACCGTTTCCTTTTCTGCACAGCCTGCTGCGAGGACCGCTGTTACCGCCGCTGCCAACCATAATTTTTTCATCTTCTATTCCTCCATTAATGGCAACCAAACCGTCACCGTTGTTCCTTTTTCCAATTCACTATCTATACGCAGTGTACCATGATGCTGTTTAACAAGCTTATCTACTATAGACAAGCCGAGCCCACTGCCCCCATCTGCTCTGCTTCGTGCTTTGTTGACACGGTAGAAGCGTTCTAAAACTCTCGACAAATCCTCTTTCGGTATGCCTATTCCTTTATCCTTCACTTGTATAATTGCTGATTTGTCATCTATTGCGGACGTCAAGAAAATACTTGTTCCTCTATTAGAATAGCGTATGGCATTTTCAAGTAAATTGATGAAAATCTGCCGTACTTTCTCCTCGTCGGCTTCTATAATAATTTCTTCGTCTACCTCTACAAGAATGTCGATTTCCTTTTCTACCGCTTTTGCTTTTACAAGGGCTACCGAATCACGCAGTGTTTCGGCTAATACAATCGGGTACATGTCGTCTTTCTTTTCTGTATCAATATGGACAAGCTGCAACAACTCATTTGTCAAGCTTTCCATCCGATTTGCTTCCCTGGCAATCAGGCTAATTGCCTCATCTTTTTCTTCCCCTTCAATAAAACCGTTTTGGATGGATTCGCTGTAGCCTTTCACATAGCTGATCGGGGTTCTTAGTTCATGGGAAATGATCGCCAAAAACGCTTTCCGCTCTTCATCCTCCTGCTGGATGGCCTCTGCCATTTGGTTAAAGGCCTCTGACAGCTGGCCGACCTCATCCGTTGAAGCTACGTCTACCCTTGCCTGGTAATCACCGGTAGACATACGGCGGACAGCCTGCTGAAGTTCATGAAGCGGTGCCATAATACGGCGCAGCCCCTGGAAAACCAGGTAGCCTATCATAATCGAAAACAGCGCGACCCCTGCTATTAACAGTACAATCTCTTTACTGGCCAGCTCGCTGATTTTGGCCAGTGGATAGTACAAATATAAAATCCCTTCCAGCCGGTTTTCATCTGTAAATGGCAGGATGACAGAAATAATCTGGCGTTCAAAGCGCTCTTCATATCCGATTTTAGTCACAGGATTTCCGTCAAGGAGCTGTCTGCGCTCATCCGGCCCGATTAACGATTGGTAGTCGATATCAAACGGTACACATGCACTCAGCTCCCGGGGATTGCGGACAGCCAGCACATTAAAAACACCGTAATTGTTATGTTCCTCAATCTCTGCAATTAATTCATCCGACACAGCTCCGCCTTTATATTTCGTAGCCAGCCGCTCCCCGAATTCAATCATTGATTCCTCAGTATCCTCCACGTAAAGCTGTTCATATAAGAAATCCGTGAAAACATACATAAATGTGATCGTAATAAGGAGAAAGCCAACAATGAGCACCCATATTTTACTGGCGAATGTGCTCATTTGACTTTCTCAAAGCGATAACCGATTCCCCAGACGGTCTGTATGTAGTCGCTTGCCTCCTTCGACTGTTTCCCAAGCTTAAGCCGCAGTGTTTTAATATGTGTATCGACCGTGCGTGTTCCCCCGCTGTACTCCATCTCCCAAATTCTCTCCAGCAGCTGCTCGCGTGAGTAGACATTATCCGGATTT
This sequence comes from Planococcaceae bacterium UBA3378, assembly GCA_002359075.1. Taxonomy (GTDB): domain Bacteria; phylum Bacillota; class Bacilli; order Bacillales_A; family Planococcaceae; genus Lysinibacillus_B. The sequence goes on along the minus strand of DEQA01000273.1, from coordinate 1,958 downwards.
TGCATAAACAAATAAAGCAATTCATATTCCTTTAATGTCAATGGGATTTGAACACCGTTTACTGCGACCTTCCGCGAAATTTCATCCAGCCTGATACATCCGCGTACTATCTGCTTTTGTTCCGCTTCGTATATAAGACGGCCTGTCCGGCGCAATACCGCATGAATACGGGCAACCAGCTCACTTGCCGTAAATGGCTTCAGGATGTAATCATCGCCCCCGAT
>DEQA01000273.1:0-1655 GCA_002359075.1 Planococcaceae bacterium UBA3378 | reverse complement strand
TCGTTCGGCATCATAACATCAAGCAAAATAATATCTATTTTCTCTTTTTCTAAAAGAGCGTATGCCCCGAGGCCACTTTCGGCAGAGAATGTATGAAAGCCTGATTTTGTCAGCATGACTTCAATCAATTTACGCATATCCAGCTCATCTTCCACAATTAAAACTGTTGTCATTTCGCACCCTCCCTTGCTAACAATTGGAACGGCCCTTCCTTTGTTTTTGCTTTTTTTGCAATGCCCTGCTCAGTTACAAAGTAAATTGTCTGATCATCATAGCCTGCTACGATAATCCATTGTCCAAAATAAGTTGCCGCAAAGGGATTGGCACCGATTTTCTCGGACCATAGCACGTCACCGTCTGCACTTGCCACATAGAGCGTGCTTTTACCGTGGCTAATGACAGCCACTTCCTGCCCCTTTTTTGTTATTCCAACCGGCATAAGCGGCATACTGATTTCTTTTTGTTTTTTGCCTGTCTTCAGCTCATACACATCAATCGTGGCATTCGGCCTGTTCCCTTGCCCATGGCCCCCTACCCAAACTGAACGCTGCTCCTCTAGGATCGCAATTCCGTGGGAGGACTTCGGTATTTCCCATTCATCTACTACCTGCAATGTATCAATATCTAGTACCGACAAAACCGTATCTTTATAGTTTACTACATACAACAGACCGGCATATGAACTCATTGACATCGGGTAATTATATAGCGTTTGTTCACTTATTTTGGCAGCTTGCAAATCATAGCTCGTTACGGTATTTTTCTTGCTGTTCGTCAGGAAAAAGCGTTCTGTTTGTTCATCATAATATGCATTTGTTGTCCCAGCCCCGCACTTTATGGCTGCCTCCCGTTTCCCTGTGGAAAGTTCGTATAAATGCGCCTCTGTCAAATCATGGCCGTACAGTAATACATGGTCATGCTGAATAAGTGCGGCACCTGTGTAAGCAACATCAAAGTCCCAGGTTGCTATTTCCTTTCCCTCGTCATCGAAGAAGGAAAGAGAAGGATCCAGTATATTCACAGATGCTACAAATGACTGATGGGGATTGATTTTTGCAAAGCGCTCTTCATTACATCCGCTCATCAAGAACATGCATACTAACAGAACTGCTATTCTTTTCTTCACATAAATCCCTCCCTTCTCATCGTACTCCATAATTGTGAAAAAACAATGAAGTAAACACGGTAAATTGTGAACAAGACTTGCTGCTGCCCTTCCCCTTAGCATGAAGGAAAAGAGCTTTTTTCATAGATAGCAAAATAGTTTCTTTTATTTTTGGCTCTCCACAAAAATATGTGCTTGTCTGTACATTGCACTACTGGGGAGGCCAGCACGATGCTGGTCACAAAGGCATTGTCACCCGATGTGACGATTTTAGCCTTTGCTCCTTACTCGCTTTTCCTGCTGGAAGCTTTGCTCTGCATCGAAAGCACAGCGGCAGATGTACTCGCCACCCTTCGCTTCATGTGCTTTTTCCTTTGGCAAGAACAGTTTTCAGTATTGAGTCTTATTTTTAAAATAGAAACGATTAAGGGCTTTTGAGCATTTTCAAAACAACGTAAAAAAACTGTACAGCTCCCTACTGTACAGTTTTTGTTTCCATCATTTTATTCAGCATGCTGATTGCTGCCTCACGCCCTTGTTCAATACAATC
>DEQA01000179.1 GCA_002359075.1 Planococcaceae bacterium UBA3378 | reverse complement strand
ACAATTACATCTTATATCCTGAAAATTTAATAAATACCACCCTCAATCCGGAGAACGGATTAAAGGTGGTATTAGGTGTAAAGCTATAAACTAAATTCACTTAAATTTGAAATAATATAATCCGGTTTATGTGCTGCCTGCTCAGCATCGTAAGCGGTGGAAGCACCCGTTAATACTAAACAAGTTGGGATGCCTACTGTTTTCCCAAGCAAAATATCCGTTTCAAGCCGGTCCCCTATAACAAGGCAGCGCTTTGCCTGTACATCTAATAGTTCCAGCATCGCACCCGCAAAATAAGAGGTTGGCTTGCCGATGATCGTCTCAATTTCCGTCTCTGCCGCTGTAGCTATTGCGCTGGCAAGAGCCATCGTATCTGCCTGCAATCCACCCGGAACAGGGCAGGTAGGGTCCGGATTTGTTACGATCAGCTTTGCACCGTTGCGGAGAGCCATCATGGCATTGTTCAATTTTTGATAGGTAAACTCCCGATCCAAGCCTACTACTACATGAGTAGCATCAAGGGGATTTTTCACCTTTTCTAAACCAAAATGAGCAAATTCCTCCGCTAAAGATGCTTCTCCAACAATAAACGTTTTACTTTTGCTATGCTGTTCAGCCATGAACTTGGCTGTTAAATAAGCGGCCGTTAACACTTCCTCCTCCTGCACGGCAATCCCAAGACTGCGTAATTTTTCTGCAGCGCCTGCTCTTGATTGCGTTGGTGTATTGGAAATGAATAATATCTTTTTATTTGCCTCTCGCAGCTTTGACAGTGTTTCCCGGACATGCGGCAACACTGTATCGCTCACATAAATTGTGCCATCAAGATCAAAGCAGAAAGCATCAAAATGCTCTATATTCACTAACATGCCCCACCTTTTGACTACCCGAAAGCTCATTTACTAATCGTTCTTTTCCTTTTTTCAGCATATTCAAAGCGGTTCCAGGAGCATATTCTAAAATAAGCCCATCTGTGATTTGTTCTGCACGCATTACTTCAAATATGGAAGACCAATCAACGGTACCTTCCCCGATCGGTAAATGCTGGTCTCCTTTTCCGTCATTGTCGTGTAAGTGCAGTCCTGCCAGACGATCCTTTACAGTATAAATGGTAGAAGCAATGTCCCATCCATTCAGATTTGCATGGCCGACATCAATTAAATATTTCGCGGTATTATCCACATCCTCTAAAAAATGCTCATACTCTTCCTTTGTAAATAAAGAACTGCCGTCATACCCGACATTCTCAATGGCTAATGTTACGTTTAATGGCTTTGCAATCTCACATAACTGCTGGATATATGCTTTTGCCCGCTGCCTTCCTATTTCCTTACTAAATTGCGGAGCAAAGCAAAAGCCCGGGTGAATGACTACATGCTGTGCATGAATCATACTCGCAAATTCAATTGCCTTTTTATATTCTAAAAACGATGCTTCACGGATCGCTTTATTTTCGCTTGTTAAATTGATATCCCATGCCGGCGGATGGACAGTATATTCGATATCCAGCGCACATAGCTGCTCAGCTAATGTTGGAAACAAAGCCTCCATCTCATCCCATTTGTCCCCATCCATTAAAAGCTCTACAGCATCTGCCCCATGCTGGATTAATTTTTCCACATTTTCAACTATTTCATTTGTCATAAGCACTAAATCCGAATAGCAAATCTTCATCATGAATTCCTCCAAGTTGTTTAATTGAATACAAGTACTTTACTCGCTGTTTTTTCGGGATAACCGATAGAAGCTGTCGTTGCCTTATCAAATATATGCATATGCTGAACGTTTGGGCGGATGTAAACCGCCTCTTTCGGCTGCCAGTCTTTATGAGTGCTCAGTGCAATGACTTCCTCGTTATTAAAGTCTAGATAAACCGCATATTCCGCTCCTAAATTTTCAATAGATTTCACAGTGGCATACATCGTATTTTCCTGGGGCTCCTTCATAATTTCCACATGCTCCGGACGGATACCGAAAACCATTTCCAGGACATTTGCCTTTACAATTTGTCGCACCCACTCAACGGGAATGGCCATTTTTTGATGTCCAAATTGGATATGTCCCTCATAATAGACCATCTCTAAAATATTCGTCGGGGGTGCCCCGATAAATTTCGCGGTAAAAATATTAGCAGGACGATGATAGACATTTTCAGGTGTATCCAGCATTTGCAGTACCCCTTCATTCAATAGGGCGATGCGGTCGCCTACTGTCATCGCCTCGATCTGATCGTGCGTCACATAAACAATGGTTTGCTTATACTTCTCGTGAATTTTGACTAGCTCTTTGCGTGCAGAAACACGAAGCTGTGCATCTAAATTCGATAGAGGTTCATCAAGTAAAAAGAAATCAGCCTGCTTTACGACAGCCCGCGCCAAAGCTACACGCTGCCTTTGCCCGCCCGATAAGTCCTTAGGGAGACGATCCTCCAAGCCTCTTAATTGCAGCATGTCCAGGGCATCCTCTAGGCGAGCGGCAATTTCTTGTTTAGGCACCTTTTTCATACGAAGGGCATAGACGATATTTTGCTTTACCGTCATATGCGGATAAAGGGCATAGTTTTGAAATACCATCGCAACCTCTCTTTTACCGCTTGGTACATCATTCACTAATGTACCGCCCATATATAAATTGCCTGATGAAATCTCCTCCAGGCCCGCGATCATACGCAGTGTCGTCGATTTTCCGCATCCCGATGGACCGAGCAAAATCAAACGCTCCCCTTCATGAATGGTAAAATTTAAATTTTTCACCACTTCTGTAGTTCCATAGTTTTTTTTCACATTTTCAAAGCGAATGTTTTTCATAATCGTTCCCCCTATTTAATACCCGATGAAGTAAATGTTCCGATAATATAGCGTTGGAACATCAAATATAATGCAAGTGGAATAATCATCGTAATCACCGATACAGCCATCGCTACCGTAAAGTTTGTACCGCCCTCTGAACTGATATACATTTGCAAAGCTAAGGGCAGTGTAAAGTTTTCCGTGCTTTTTAAAATCAATACCGGCCACACATATTCATTCCAGGCTGTAATGAAAAACCAGATGCTTGTTGATGTGACTGCCGGTTTTACCAGCGGCAGCACAATATCCTTCATAATTTGCCAGTGGCTCATGTCATCGAGCCTCGCTACCTCAATGAGTGATACTGGAATCGTCCTTAGCGCCTGAGTTAACAGGAAAATCCCCATGGCATCTGCTAACTGCGGCAATACAACCCCCCAGAGGGAATCGCTCAATCCCAAATCCGAGATAATTAAATAATTGGGAATCATCGTTACAGTAAACGGCAGGAAAATAGTGCTGATCAAAATAAAATACAGCGTGTTTTTGCCTTTAAAGATAAAATACACAAAGGCATAGGCAGCAATGAAGGAAGTCACTACCTTAAAGATGGTGACGATCGATGCAATGATAAATGTATTCC
>DEQA01000225.1 GCA_002359075.1 Planococcaceae bacterium UBA3378 | reverse complement strand
GAGAACGGGGAAGACGTGGAGATCGTGTCCTGCCGCTCGAAACATCCGGTAAATAAAGAAGAGGCGCTTACTGTTTTAGAAAATGTCATCACTACAAATTACTAAAAAGTCGGACATATAGGAAAAGAGGAAAAAATGATTACTAAAAGAAGGACGGCTTTTTTCTGTCTGGTGCTTCTTGTCATGACTTTAACACTTATAGGCTGCTCATCTGAAGACCCCTCCTCTGGACAAAAAAAGGAGAAGGTAACACTGACATTCTGGTTTGATAATGCAGGGGTGCACCGGACAGCGGTATGGAAAGAGCTGATCGAGATGTTTGAAAAAGAACATCCGAATATTGACATTGAATATGAAGGGTTTTTAAAGGATTCAGCCAAAGCAAAATTCGATGCTGCGATAGCGATTGGTGAAGTGCCGGATGTGGCGAGCATTTATACAAGCTGGCTGCCGGAATACACGAGTAGAGAGGCCCTGTTATCTCTGGATCCGTATTTTAATCAGTGGAGTGAAAAAGAGAACATTAACCCGGATACGATTGCCTTTAATCGAAGCATCGCGGAAAACCGGGGATTATACGGCATTCCATATACGCAGAATCTGGATGTTCTTTGGGTACGGACCGACTGGCTGAAAAACGCGCATGTAAAGAGTCCCGAAACGTGGGATGAGTTTTTTAATACAGTAGAAGTGCTAACCAATAAAGAGGAAAATCAATACGGCTACAGTATACGGGGAGGGGCAGGGTCTTCCTTTCAGCTGCAGCGGATGATGTATGCGTACTCTGGTATTGCCCATTACATGATAAATGGCAAAAGTACGATTAATGATCCTCTACATATGGAATTTGTCAAAAAATATTTTGCGCTATATCAAAAAAATACGCCCATCAGTGATATTACAAACGATTATCCTATGATGTTAATGGGGTTTGATAATAGTACGGTCGGCATGATCCAGCATAATATCGGCTCTTTTGCAGAGCATAATGAACTGCTGACACCCGATCAATTTACCGTAGTGCCGCTGCCGAAGTCTATTAATGGATACTATGTAGCGGAAGATGGTAATACGATGGATATCAGTATTTTTAAGCAAACCGAGCATCCGGACGAGGCATGGACATTTTTATCCTTTTTAACATCCCAAAAAGCACAAAGCTACTGGAATAAAGAGGTCGGCCAAATTCCTACACATCAGCAGGTATTCGAGGAAGAATGGGCAATGAATGCACCGCATCTTCAGACAGCGCTGCAAGTTTATAACGACCCGCAAACGCAGCTGTATGCACCGCCTTTTTATATAACGGAGTATAATACCATCCGTCTGACCATCGTAGAACCGGGCATCCAGGAAGTGCTGAGCGGATCAAAAACAGTAGAAGCATTATTGAATGAGTGGGCAGAAGCCATCGAAGAGACGTACCGGCGTCATGAAGAATACAAGGCAAATGCCAGGATGAAATAATATAAAAGTTACGATCTATCGGGCCGCCCAGAAAGCAATCACTTTCTGGGCGGCTCTTCTTTTTTGATAAATAAATAGACTGGCTTTACTGCCGCTAAAATTAGGCAGGCTTATGGAAGAATGCCGCTCAATCTATATTCATATTTCAGAAATTACATGGAAATTTACACCATTAAGTGAATAATCTTAAAATTTATAAAGAAAATCTTAAAATTTTGAATATTTTAAGAAACCGTTTTCATTTAGAATAAATCCAGAAGGGAGGAAATGTGATGAGTTATTCCCAAGAAGTAAACGAACCTGCACTAAGTGTCAAAGAGACGGTAGAAGAGAAAAAATTCAGTAAGAAAAAGTTAATTCCTTATCTTTTCATTCTGCCATCATTCCTTTTTATTATGGGTTTTCTTTTTTATCCTATAGCAATGGTGTTTTATTATAGCTTCCAGCATTATGATATTTCGGCACCATACTATAACCGGTTTGCCGGATTGGAGAACTTTGTTCAAATATTTACACAAGATAAACTGTTTTTCCCAAGCTTATTGACTAGCTTAAAGTGGGTTGTGACTGAAGTAGGACTACAGTTGGCTTTCGGTATGATTTTAGCTCTTTTACTGAATCAAACTTTTAAGTTCAGAGGGGCCGTACGTGCTATAGCCTTTGTGCCTTGGGCGATTTCGGGTGTTTTAGCTTCGGTTATGTGGTCACTGATGTATAACGAGCATATGGGTGTGCTGAATGATTTATTGATGAAGTTCGGCTTGATCAATGAACCGATGGCGTTTTTGGCAAGTACCTCAACAGCGTTCGGGGCAGTAGTGATCGGAGAGCTTTGGAGGGGGATTCCATTCTTCGCGATTACATTGCTTGCCGGGCTTCAAAGTATTCCAAATGAATTATACGAGGCAGCCAGAGTGGACGGGGCGAACAGATGGAAATCATTTATTTATGTGACGCTGCCGCAATTAAAAAATACGATTGTGCTAACTACGTTATTAAGGGTTGTGTGGGAATTCAACAATGTCGATCTATTATTTAACTTAACAGGCGGCGGACCTGCCCACTCGACAACAACATTGACGATGTACATTGCGGATTTGGCCGTGCACGGAAGCAACTTTGGTTACGGGTCGGCACTTACCGTTGTGGCATTTTGTATTTTACTCATATTTGCCATTCTTTATTTGAAGCTCTCTCGTTATGAAAAGGAGTGATTTCTAGATGTTTTCGAAAAATAAAAAAGTAGATAGATTACTAAC
>DEQA01000262.1:10043-10188 GCA_002359075.1 Planococcaceae bacterium UBA3378 | reverse complement strand
GCTGTCCCTGTAACGGGTAGTGCTTATACGTATGCATACATTGTCTTTGGCGAAATAATCGCCTGGTTAGTTGGATGGGCTTTACTTTTAGAATATGGGTTAGCCGCTGCAGCTGTAGCAACTGGCTGGTCTTCTTATTTAAATG
>DEQA01000262.1:9736-9897 GCA_002359075.1 Planococcaceae bacterium UBA3378 | reverse complement strand
CTGGGTATTCAGGAATCTGCCAAGCTAAACAAAATCATGGTGTTCGTGAAAGTCGGTGTTATTCTATTATTTATTGGTGTCGGTGCTTTTTATGTAGAGCCTACAAATTGGCAGCCGTTCATGCCGTTCGGAGTAAGCGGAATGTTAAGCGGGGCAGCCTT
>DEQA01000262.1:0-9601 GCA_002359075.1 Planococcaceae bacterium UBA3378 | reverse complement strand
GTTTCACTCGTATTAACTGGAATCACTTCTTATACGAATCTTAATGTTACTGACCCTGTAAGCTTTGCCATGCAGCTTATTGAGCAGGATTGGATAGCGGGGATCATTTCACTTAGTGCGGTTTTAGGGATGATCACAGTTATACTTGTCATGTCTTACGGCGGAACAAGATTACTTTACGCACTTGGCCGTGATGGTTTGCTGCCGAAAAGTATGTGTGAGCTAAGTAAAAAATATAATACACCCGTTAAAAACACTTGGACATTTGCAATACTTGTCGCTTTTTGTGCCGGTGTTGTTCCGCTATCTAAATTAGCGGAATTAGTAAATATGGGTACATTACTAGCCTTTACTATCGTTTCAATCGGCGTTATTTTCTTAAGGAAAAATAAGAACGTACCTACTGGCGGCTTTAAGGTACCATTATTCCCGATCATTCCAATTCTCTCATTTTTACTATGTATCTTTTTAATTGCACAGTTATCTGTGCATACATGGATCGCTTGCGGTATTTGGTTTGGCTTTGGATTATTTGTTTATTTTGCCTACAGTAGAAAGCATAGTTTAATGAATAAAAAATAAATTTTCTCAAAAAAAGGTATCCATTCTGAAAAAAAGATTGATCAGAATGGATACCTTTTTGTTATTTGTAAGTTGAATTTATGACGAATTGTAATAGTAAGTACAGCACCCCAGAGTAAATAAAAGAAGCCCATAACGACCTCTTGTAAAATGTAGTGACCACACTATCATTTGAACGGAGGAAATCGTTATGAGCTATACACAACTTACCATAAATGAACGCGCAAAAATAGAAATCTTACTGGAAGAAGGCTTATCCATACGAGCGATTGCCCATAAGCTAAAACGCCAGCCTTCTACTATTTCCCGTGAATTGACAAGACATGCCGGCTGTTCGGCTGATCAAGCACAAGCACGCTATCGGGAAAAAATGAAAAATTCATTTACCTAGTGTTCGTTGTGAAGAATTTTTCTTTAGAGTACCTCTTAACTAAAACCGCCGATTAATAGGCACGGGCAAACCAAACAGTATGTTTTGCTTCGTTGCCGCAGTGTAGACATGTGTGCTTTGTTGTAGGCGGGTTAAATGGAATGTTACGTGTTGTGAATTTCGTTTTTTCTTTTACAGCTTCCTCACACGCATCATCACCGCACCAGCCTGCTAGTATCCAGCCCGGGATCGTTTCGTTTTGCTCGGACTGTGCTAAATGCTCTTCCAGTTGTTCCATCGTATCGATATGTGTATGGGAATGAGCCGCACGGAAGGCTTTTGCTTTTTCGAAAAGACGCGTTTGCATTGTTTCCAGCTCTTTTTCGATGCTTTCCACGATGGATGCTAACGGTACGGCAACTTTTTCTTCTTCATCACGGGCTTTCATTAACGCTTGGTCATTTTCTAGATCGCGTGGGCCAAGCTCGATTCGTACAGGAACGCCTTTCAGCTCCCATTCATTGAATTTATAGCCTGGTGATTGGTCAGAATCATCCAAACGAACACGAATGCCTTTTGCTTTTAATGCAGCGAAAATTTCATCCAGTTTCTCGATGATGGCCGGGTTCTTTTTCCATGGTCCGACTGGAATTAAAATAACTTGAGTCGGTGCGATTCTTGGAGGCAGGACAAGGCCTTGTTCATCGCCGTGAACCATGATAACAGAGCCGATCAGACGTGTGGATGTTCCCCATGATGTCGTATGCACATATTCATGCTTGTTTTCTTTCGTTAAATATTTAATATCGAACGCTTCGGCGAATTTTGTCCCTAGGTAGTGGGAAGTACCGGCTTGTACCGCTTTTCCATCCTTCATCATCGCTTCAATCGAGAATGTATCGACCGCTCCGGCAAAGCGTTCCAGCGGTGTTTTTTGACCGTCATATACCGGAATGGCAAGTAATCCTTCTACGACTTCCTTGTAAATTGCCAGCATTTGCATTGTTTCCTTACGTGCATCTTCTTCATCAACATGGGCAGTGTGACCTTCCTGCCATAAAAATTCAGAAGTACGGATGAACGGAAGGGTTTTCTTTTCCCAGCGGAATACATTTGCCCATTGGTTAATTAAAACCGGCAGATCACGGTAGCTTTTAATCCAGTTTGAATATAAGTGTCCGATCATTGTTTCGGAAGTAGGGCGGAGTGCTAAACGCTCTTCTAATTTTTCTCCGGCAGCCTCTGTTACCCATGGAAGCTCCGGTGAGAAGCCTTCAATATGGTCCTTTTCCTTTTGGAAGAAGGATTCCGGTATTAACATTGGGAAGTAGGCATTGCGGTGGCCTGTTTCTTTAAAGCGCTTATCCATCTCTGCTTGGATATGCTCCCATAATTCATACCCATCCGGCTTAAATGCAATACAGCCGCGAACAGGGGTATAATCCATCAAATCCGCCTTTTGGATCGTATCGATATACCATTTTGAAAAATCATTTGTGTTTTGAGACATTGTCTTTTCCTCCTAAAAATAAAATTGTACAAAAAAAAGCATAAAGCGCCCTAAAGAAAGGACGTCTTTACGCTAATAGACGTGGTACCACCTTCGTTCGACATAATAAAAAATTATTAAGTCCTCGATCCGTTTGTAACGAAACGACCCGGTTAGCTTTTACCTAACATCTCCGTGGCAGGGTTCAATAAGAAGAGGTGATATAGCTCTCAGCCTAGGCTATATTTTCTGGTTCACAATTCTTATTTACTTGATCACATCATGGATTTTCATATTTACAAATTACTATATCAATTTGCAAAATGGAATTCAACATCTGACTTTTAAGATTTTGATTCACTTTGCTTATTTAAATAACCTATTGGTGCAAGTTTATTAAAAGTGTGGAACGTTTCTTTTATTGAAGAGCAAAATCCGGCATGTATATTAATGATTTTTAAAAGAGAGGAAAATTATATAGATAGAAGAAAAAGAATGTCCTACATGTCATAACAGCCAAATCAAAATGGAGTTGATCCGGTTTAGAAATGCAGTTGTTCAAACGTTTTTCTCCCATTACCACTTATTCTAAACTTGAGAATTTAGTTAAATCCTTTCTCTTTCCTATTGTTAAAAGAACATCTTCTTCTTGGAGCAGCTCCTCGGGGGAAGGGGAAATGATAATATCATCACTTCTCACAATTGCAATGACACTAACATTAAATTTCGCACGGAGATCAAACTCTTTTAAATTTTTGCCAACCATTTGAGAAGGAATCATGACTTCCTCTATATTGTAAGTTTTGGAGAGCTCGATATAATTAAGCATATTTGGTGAAAGGAGCTGATTGGCTACTCGTTCCCCCATATCTCTTTCAGGATAAATAACCCAATGAGCGCCTATTGCCTCTAACACCTGTCCCTGTCGTTTACTAAGTGCCTTCGCGATAATTTTTTTTACACCTAAATTTTTTAAAAGCATAACCGTTAATATACTCGATTGAATATCGTCTCCAATCGCAACAATGACACAATCAAAGTTAGTGATGCCTAATGACGTAAGTGCTTTTTCTTCTGTAGAATCAGCAACAACAGCGTGTGTAACAAATAATTCCGCACCCTCTACACTTTCTTCATCTATGTCAATTCCTAATACTTCTTGCCCGGCCTCATGTAATCTTCGGGCAATGCTGGTTCCAAATCTCCCTAAACCAATAACAGCATATTGTTTGATTGCCATTTTGTATCCCTTCCCTTAATTGATTAACCAATCATTATATTTCCTTTTGGATGTCGGAAAGCTTCTTTTCTTTGTCGTTTCGTAATAGCAAACCCGAGCGTTAATGGTCCTAATCTTCCCACAAACATGGTAAGAATAATTAGTATACGACCTATAGGAGACAGTTCCGGTGTTAAGCCCATCGAAAGACCGGCAGTACCAAACGCTGAAGTGGCTTCAAATAGATAGATCATAAAAGCATGACCATGTTCTGTAATGCTCAGCAAAAATGTAACGATGACAATGATCATGATCCCACTCGTCGCAACTGTGAATGCTTTTAGAATATTTTCGACAACAATCCGGCGTTTAAATAAAACAACATTTTCCTTTCCTTTCAGTTGTGATAGGGCAGTTGCCATTAAAACAGCGAAAGTGGATACTTTAATACCGCCGGCTGTTGATCCTGAACCACCACCGATAAACATAAGGAAAATAGTTAAGAATAACGTCGCATGTGTCAAATCAGGCGTAGATAATGTATTAGCCCCAGCAGTTCTTGGAGTCACTCCGTGGAACAAAGCGCCCAGTGCTTTTCCTGTAGAGGATAACGGACCTAATGTTTTGTCATTTCCATATTCAAAAAGGAAAATTAAAATAGTTGACCCAGCGATAAGAATAAGTGTCGTGCTCAACACAACTTTCGTATGAAATGACATTCTCCGGGTTTGTCGAAATTCATAAAGCTCATTGACGACAACAAAGCCTAGGCCGCCTATTATGATGAGTGAGCAGGCGGTTAGTACAACAATTGGATCATCCACATAATCCGTAAGACTTCTGAATTCACCCATTACATCAAAACCCGCATTATTAAATAAAGAAATAGTATGGAATATCCCGAAATAAACCGCTTGACCAATCGGCATATCATACGAAAAGCGAATGGCCAAAATAGTTGCACCGATCAGCTCTGTGATTGCCGTAAACAGTAAGATACGTTTTACTAATTTCACCATTCCGGCAGGTGAAGCCGTATTTAATGCCTCTTTTAGTAGCAACCTTTCTTTTAAAGAGATTTTTTTACCTAATAAAGCAAATAAAAAAGTGGCAAAAGTCATGAATCCCAACCCGCCCAGTTGAATAAGTGTTAAGATCACCAATTCACCAAACAACGAAAATGTATCACCAGTATCTACAACCACCAGACCCGTAACACATGTAGCAGAAGTAGCGGTAAATAATGCGTCTAAGAATGAAAGTCTTTCACCATCCTCTACTGCTATAGGTAGAGACAATAAAAAAGTTCCTAGTAGGATTAAAATCGCGAACCCTATAACAAGTATTTTCGATGGATTAAGGCTCTCTTTAAAATTTTTCATAATGCTCTCCCTAAAATGAAGTTAAAAACATTTAAGCCATACACATTATCGAATGACTAAGCTAAATATATCTTCTCCTCCATTATGTTTCTTATTCTAATTTATCCAAATAGCGTTCCAACATAAGAATGGAGGGAAACAGAAAAGTCCCAAAACGTTTTTACAAATGTAAATTAAGACTAACCAATAGGAACTGTCCTGTTTCGATTAATTGTGAAGGGGTTATATATTAGAATCTCTATATTGTCGATCTTGTAACAGTACAGGCATTCCTAATTTAAAGCAGAATTTTGAGGAATATGATCTAAAGCTAGAAGGAACTGTTCTTCTACCGCAGATTGATTCAGATAATGTAGAGGGTAAATTGCTTAGGGCGATTGTAAAGCTCATTAAATAATAAGCAATTCGGTAAAGTTCAATTTGCATTGCCGTATTTCTAATCGTTCATTATAACAAAGGGGAGACCGTGAAGTTTTTCCGGGACACCTCCTTTGCAGCTTTATGAAGGGATGCTTAGGAATAAAAAATTTTAAAGATATTCATTCAGATGATAATATATAGTGGGCGGGCTTCATTTTGTACGGATTATAAAGTTACAATCAGGATAAATGTGTTTTCCAATCAAATGATTTGTCAACTATTGATTCGTCATATATAATAACGATGTTGTTAAAAAAACCAACTAGAGCAAAGGAAGGTCACTATGTCACAAACAAAAACATCTTTAGAACAGCTTATGGAAGATCGTAAATCTGTCCGTAAATATCAACAGGGAGTTACGATCCCAAGAGAACAGCTACAGCACATCATAGAGCAGGCGACATCCGCTCCTTCCTCAAGTAATATGCAGCCTTGGCGTTTCCTTGTCATCGATGATCAGGAACAGAAGAAGGAATTGCGTGCGATTGCGAACAATCAAGAGCAGGTGGAAACATCAACAGCAATCATTGCCGTACTTGGCGATGTGAAAATGTATGAAAATGCGAAGCAAATTTATGATACAAATGCTGAAAAAGGCTATATGCCGCGTGAACTTGCTGATACAATGATTAAAAATTCATTATATTTATACGGCAATGCACCTGAAGCCGTAATAAAAAATATTGTTCACTTTGATGCAGGGCTGATTTCTATGCAAATCATGCTGCTGGCTAAAGATATGGGCTATGATACTGTAACAATGGGCGGCTTTGATAAAGCAAAGTTCGCTGAAAAGTTTGCATTACCTGCAAATGAAATTCCGATCGTGCTGATTGCCATCGGAAAAGAAGCAGCACCGGCATACGGTTCTTCACGCTTGCCGATTGAACAAGTTCTTCGTTTTTCATAATGGAAATCTGATGGGGTTATCTTGAAAGAAAGGGTTCAAGATAACCCTTCTTTTTGTTAGTATATAGATGTTTCACTTTTAGAAATAACAGAGATAGCATATGCTAAAAGAGAAATTTTTACTAGGAGGACCATCATGTCAAGATGTCAAAATGAATTGCGGCAAGTATTTTTGATGTTGAAAAATATTGACCGCCGCGTAACATACGCATTTGAAAAAAGAACAGATATTAGCTTAACACGCTATGAAATTTTATATGCTCTTGAGGAAAATGGCCAAATGACACAAACGGCCTTGCAGCAGAAGCTGGCGATTGACCAGGCTGCCATTACGCGTCATGTGAAAATTCTTGAAGACCAAGAGCTGATTACACGAGAGCGTAACATAAGAAATAACCGGGAAATCCTTGTTGCGATTTCACCGAAAGGAACGGAACTGCTGAATGGCTGTAACACGGGGAAAAACCAATGTATGGCCGATTTATATGAAGGCTTTACGCCAGAGGAAATCGATCAGCTGGCAGAATTAATAAGTCGCTTAAACAAAAATGCAGAAGCTCTGTAGAATGGAGAGCTTATTCAAAAGGAGTGAATGGTATAGGACGGCTCCTTTTTGTGTTTCTTTTTGTGGAACCTATTTTGATAACAGCAAACAATCCAATGCTAGATGCAAAGGAAATAACGCTGCTGAAATAGAATAAACTTAAGACATAAAACATCTTTACATTTACTTTTCCTATTATACGAAGAGTAATTGTAGGATGTTTTTTCTATGGAAAAAAGGATTGTTGTCCCTCGTGTAGAATACCGTAAGGAACAAAAAGGGGGAGTTACATATGTATCAATATTTCCACGGGCTGGTCATTAGAGAAGGAACAGAAGGGATACCCGCTCATTACGTGGAAGCGCTGTTTCAGGATGCGGGCTGGGCGAAAAATATACCATCTTGGCAAAAGGAAAAGTATTCATAGATCTTTACAAACTCGACTTGGGCTTTTACGGTGTGGGATCAGGAGAAAATGGTCGGGATGGTCAGGGTCATTTCGGATAAGATCATGGCAGCTACTATCATGGATTTGGCAGTATTGTCTGAATACCGCGGAAAAGGAATCGGCAAGAAGCTGGTGGAGCTATGCCTGCAAAAGCTGCCTCACGGCGATTGGTTTGCGCATACTTCTGCGAATAATTTCAGCTTTTATGAGCAATGCGGGTTTGAAGTGAAGGATTTGTCGCAAAACGGTACGTGTGCCTATTACGGATATATCCAGGCTCGAAAGGAAGGGCACAGGTAAGCGGATGCGGTGAGTTATCAAGTGTTTATTTGATGATGTTTCCAAATAAGAAGAGCTATTTCTAAATTACTATAGTATATTTTTAATAGAAATATGAGATTTGTACCTCTATGAAAAACATCTGAAGGAGTAATCACTTTGTCACGAAAAGAACGAATTGAAAGAGAACGGGCTCGTTTATATACCTTTTATCATTTCGCGAAATACTACAGCTACGGTATGTTGATCGGTATTTTTGCAATGCTGTTCACTGAAGCAAAGGTAGAGGGGGAGTTGTCCTGGTCATGGCAGACGGGGATAGGTATTTTGTTGGTGCTGCCCTGTTTTTATTTTTATCTGAAAAAGACAAAAGACTTTAATGAGGGTGGCCCGTCCTTTAAACTGGCTGTTGCTCTTACTACACTTATAGGGACATTAATGAGCATTTTCGTCTGCGCATTTCTTTTTGGGATGACGGATCTATTATTAAACTAAACCAGTATTAGTACGGCGGGCAAACCAATACAGTAAAGACAGGAGAGATAGCGTGACACAATACGATGGATATCAGGAAGTAACATTTTCAGACGCTTTAAAAAATGAGGAAATCATGGACTGTGTCATCCGCCATGAAGTGGTGGATGAGGAAAGGCTTGAAAAATACAGCTTAACGAATGTCGTTTTCGAGCACTGTGTATTTCAGGAATGTGATTTTTCAAAGTTTGATTTATCGGATGTCGTGTTCAAGCATTGCGATTTATCGAACAGCAGGTGGGAAGGCGGCTATTTCTACCGCACGAACTTTGTGAATTGTAAGCTGGTAGGAACAAGCTTTGCAGGAGGGCATTTTCAGGACACAAGTTTTACACAGTGCTTTTCGAATTATGCTGTTTTTTCGGAATCCACTTTCACCCAAACGAAGTTTTCCCACTGTACGATGCAGGGCGCAGATTTTTATCAAGTACGGCATAACGGACTGCAATGGGAATCCTGTGATTTAAATGAAGCGAGCTTTGAGGAAACGGTTTTAAAAGGGCTGGATTTCAGTCAATCAACGTTCGAGGTACTGCATATTGATCTAAAGCAGGTCCAAGGCTGCAAAATTGCCCCGGCACAGGCTGTGTTATTTGCGATGATGCTTGGTATCGAAATTCGGGACTGAGCATGATCGCTCCACAGTAGAAGAATTTACTGAAAAAAGGAAAGCTCACGGTTGACGGACGGTCGTGGGTTTTTATTGGCCCGCAAATAGAAAATGAAAAAACCCGGAATATAAATTCCGGGTCTGATTACACTACATTTTGTTATCCATGACACACTGCCTCGCTTCCGCTTTGTATCTTAAGATGTACCTAAGACAATCACGCTTTAGCTGCATTTAGTCTTGATTGTCCTTTTGAGTTAACGATCATTCGCACTCATCGGGTTAACCCTCCTAAGTCATTGGATTGGAAGTGAAATCTTTGTTAGTATAGGCCGTTTTTTATTTTTTAATCCGCATTTTTAAAAAATTTTTTATTTATTGAAATAGAACAGTTCATCAAAAGGTATTTTTCGTTTGTTCACTTGTACAGCGGGTCATGTTATAATGAGGAGCTTAAGGTAATTATAATACTTGTTTATAATTAAATGGATGCCAAGAAGAGCCTCCGCCTGGCGTGAAAATTTGGAGGTGCAATCATGAATAAACGATGGACAATCGGTAAAATTAAAGAATTTGTGGAGAACAATTCGGACAGTAAACTACTGACAACGGAATATCACGGATTTTCCCAAAAATTGCTATTTAAATGCGCGTGTGGCAGCAACTTTGAAAAAACATTTACGAAATTTAAAAACAATAACCAGCGTAAATGTGACGTATGCCAACCGCCGAAAGCGTCACGCTAAAAGGTAAGCATAACCGTCATAAAGGCTGAAAACCAGTAAAATCTGTTCATAGGATTTTACTGGTTTTTT
>DEQA01000215.1:3792-4250 GCA_002359075.1 Planococcaceae bacterium UBA3378 | reverse complement strand
GGACCTGAGTTACCGATACATGTTGTACAGCCGTAACCAACTGTGTTGAAGCCGATTTCATCAAAGTATTTTTGTAAACCTGAATCTTCCAGGTAACCAGTTACTACTTTAGAACCTGGTGCTAAAGAAGTTTTTACCCATTTAGCAGGTTTGATGCCTAACTCAACCGCTTTTTTAGCAACTAAACCAGCAGCTAAAAGAACGTATGGGTTAGATGTGTTTGTACAAGAAGTGATCGCTGCGATCGCTACTGCACCTGCAGGGATTTCTACATCACCTTCTGCAAATTTAGCAGTAGATGTTTTTTTGAATTCATCTTCAGTTAAACCGAAACCTTGAGTACCTTGTGGGGCTACTACTGATTCGCGGTATACTTTTTTCATTTCAGTTAATGGAATTAAATCTTGTGGACGTTTTGGACCAGAAAGGTTCGCTTCGATTTTAGCAAGATCTAATTC
>DEQA01000215.1:0-3719 GCA_002359075.1 Planococcaceae bacterium UBA3378 | reverse complement strand
TGCTCTTCGTCACGACCAGTTAAACGCATGTAGTTTAATGACTCGTCGTCAATTGCGAAGAAACCACAAGTAGCACCATATTCTGGAGCCATGTTAGAGATTGTCGCACGGTCAGCAAGTGGTAATTTAGATACACCAGGACCGAAGAACTCAACGAATTTACCTACTACGCCGCGTTGACGTAATACTTGTGTTACTTTAAGAGCTAAGTCAGTAGCTGTTGTTCCGTTTGGAAGCTCGCCTACTAATCTTACACCGATAACTTCTGGAATTGGGAAGTATGAAGGTTGGCCAAGCATACCTGCTTCTGCCTCGATACCACCTACACCCCATCCAAGAACGCCGATACCGTTGATCATTGTTGTATGTGAGTCAGTACCTACTACTGAGTCCGGGTATGTTTCGAAAGTGCCGTCAGCAGTTTCTTTTACGTGTACGATTGGAGCTAAATACTCTAAGTTAACTTGGTGGACGATACCAGTTGCTGGTGGAACAGCACGGAAGTTATCATAAGCCGTTTGCGCCCATTTTAAGAAGTTATAACGCTCTGCGTTACGTTCGAACTCAAGGTCCATGTTCGCTTGAAGCGCTGCTTCGTTACCGTATTTGTCAACTTGTACTGAGTGGTCAATTACAAGGTCAACCGGGATTGCCGGGTTGATTTTCGCTGGGTCTCCACCCATTTCTTTCATAGCTGAACGTAAAGATGCTAAGTCTACTACTACTGGTACCCCTGTGAAGTCTTGTAATACTACACGTGAAGGCTTGAATGGTACTTCAGCTTCTGTGTTAGCGTCTTTGCCCCATTTAGCTAATTCATTAACATGGTCTTCTTTAATTACGTAGCCATCATATTGACGTAATACCGATTCTAATAATACTTTAATTGAATAAGGAAGGCGTGATACGTTTGCAATACCAGCTTCTTCGATTGCAGCAAGACGGTAGTAATTGTATGTTTTACCGTTTACTTCGAAAGACGCGCGGCTATTGTGTAAATTCTCTTGTGCCATTTTGTGTGTCCCCCTAGTTTTCTTTATTGAAAAGGCCGTGTAAAGCTTCTTTTCTCCATCACTAATCATAACCCACTTTAATACATAAGTAAATTACATTAATATTATCTTTTGCGATAAGTTTTATTTATGACCTTCAAAGAATATATCTTTTTTCTGCATGAACGAGCAAAATTTGCCGTTGCAAAATTATTCGCTCAAATGATTATCCATTTTCTCCAAAATGAATATATATTTTTGCCACAGTTCAACTATCTAGTGAATTAAATTCTTCCTACATCATTTGCGCTTGCTGCACGTTCCGCCTGAGCCTCGGGCCAACACGATGTTGGTCATAAAGGCATTGCCACACGATGTGGCGTTTTTAGCCTTTATTCCTCCCCTCACCCTTCTTGCGGGGTCTCATTCTCCACGCTCTTGCAGCGTGACAGGCGCAAATGGATCATTCATAAGCTATCGGAAATCAAAAGTTCTACTTATATAACACGAAGAAATCAATTGATCCTATCTGCTTGCTATTCTCCAGTGTAACTGGCAGGTCATTCATTTAAAGCTCTAACGGCTGCTCTTCTTAAAATGATATAAAGGTATTTCTTCTACCAAGCTATTTTACCTCTTCCCTGTTTCTTGCCTGAATATGCGTATTTAATAGAAACTCTCTATCTTTCTTCTGATTGAAAAATCCCACCTCTCCCCGTAAAAACGCTGGCGCTGTTGCGTTAAGCAGTAGTTGCTAATTATTTCCTTATTTCATTCACGGGAGACATGTATACTGTGACTTACTGGTACTGCGCTTCAATATGCTCGCTTAAATTAACGGTATAAAACAGAATCCCTTGTAATTACGTGGTCTTTACTAGATTGCAAGTGTTTCTTCTATTATATAGTATCACTGGGGTGTCCCCCCTTATTTATACGCCGCTCGATAGCTGAATTAGGATAGTTTCATCCAGCGTTGTATGAAAATAGACGTAATGCTGCGCAGCTTTTCATAGCGGTTGGAAAACTTCAGTGTAAAATAGAGCGTCTGCATGAAGTGAAGAATATTCGTGCGCGCTCTGAACCATTCCTGTGTATAGCCAAGCTCATAGCTGTACATCTCCAGCTTATCAAATACTTGCTCGACCCATTCGACAAGGATGTCTTCTTCAAAGCCTTTTTGAATCAGCCCTTCTATAATTTTTACAAAACGCTCTTCCTCATCATCTGTGTAGACCCGACCCTTCCAGAATGCCTCTTTAACTTCCTGCAAAATGTAGGGGCTGTTTTTTATATCGAAATAACGATGTTGAATGATTGCTGCCAGCAGATCGCTTCCATGGGCAATGACGTGCGCCCATCCCTTTTCCTCATCTACAAAGCTTCGCAAATCCCTTTCGCGCGCCAAAAGTGTCAGGGCAGCCTTTGTTACATCTGCTACTAATTTTTCATCCAGCAGCTCCAGCTGGCGGTCAGCATGCAAAATAGCCGTCAGCCACAATGCTGAAAACGATCTTGTAAATACAGAATCACTATCTGCCTCGCCAATGCCGGCTAATAAATACGAGTCACTGCCTAAGGAAGAGGCAAAGTTTTTCAGTGTATCGTGAGGAATTTGATCCGCCGACAATAATTCCACAAACAAACGGTAGTTGTATGCATCCCGTATCTCTCCGCTCGGATGACCGATATTGCGAAGCATCTCCTCGAGGAAATCGGGATGCTGCTGTATGTATTGGCCCCGCTCTTCATATGGTAATGAAAGTACCTGCTCATAATGTATCATCAAAAAAATTCCTCCTAAATCCATCGCTATTGTCATTGTAGAAGACAATGTATGATTTTTCTAGGAGAAAGAATCAGACTCTATTAATGAAGAGTAAACACTTCTTCTGCTTCGAATAATTCATTTACCTCGATCACCTTATCGGAAAAGCTGTTGACAAGCTCTATATCCACCGTGTTGATTAGGTTTGTCAGCACGATGGATGTGCATTCAAACTTCCGCTTCTTTTTCGCTATATTAAAGTCTTCTATGAATCTGCTTGATAGGAAGCTGGAGCCGTCCGTCACAAATAGAATATCGGCTTCATTGAAATCACTTTTCCCTAAAATTTCAAGAGAAGCACGTAACGGTTTTTCGTAATTTGTGCCGCCTCCGAGAAATTGATTGCTGAATGTAATAATATCCTTTGAAGTAGAGCGCCCTTTCGGGAAAATAAGAATTTCCCCTATATCACTAGCAAACGGTATAATAGCAAAATCCCGCTTTTGCCTTCTCGCAATCATTAAAAGAGCCAGACAGAAGGCTTTGCTTTCTTCCATGATGGATGTCATCGAGCTGCTTTCATCCATACAGATAATAATCGGTCCCCGGCCTTTTCTATTTTTCCCCTTTGTATCAAAAACAAAGGCTTGCTTCTCGGCGTATCTTCTTAAAAAATCGAGCTTTGAATCCGGCATGATGAAATTGGCCACCTCTGATGGTAAAAGCCTTGCTACCTCTTGGCCAAGCGTGACATCCTTGCGCTCCATCGTCATGTCCTGCTTTTTCTTCATCCGTTTTTTGGCAATCCGTTTGAACCGCCCTGTCATTTCGGCTATTTTCTTTAAAGTATCATGCTTTTGTATGTGCTCGACCAGCTGAAACTGCTCGCTCATCGGTAAATGCTCGGACTTTTTCCCGTCAATTGTACCGATTTCAAACAGTGCCTGTTTTGCTTTTTT
>DEQA01000227.1 GCA_002359075.1 Planococcaceae bacterium UBA3378 | reverse complement strand
GTACTTGTGCTTTGGCAAAACCTTCTGCCAAATGCTCCTTACCGGCCGGCATTTCAAGGGCATGCATACTTTGTTTATGAATGAGATTTAGGCCCTCAAATGTAAAGAAGATAGCTACTTCCTTATCGGAAGCTGCCGCAGCCGTTGCAATATTGAATACTTTATAGGCATCGAATAATCCACCATTCGCTGCAATGATCGCTACTTTGTTTGTCATAACTTTTTTCCTCCTATATATCCTTGGATAATTCGCCGCTCCAGTCATTCATGCCGGGCAGGACATTATATACTTTTGTATATCCTTTTTCGGCAAGCATATGTGCTGCCAGACTGGAGCGTGTGCCTGTTCGACAAATCACATAAATTTCCTGTTCCTTATCAAGCTCTACCAAGCGTCCCTCAAGCTCCCCCATCGGAATTGATTTAGCTCCGGGCACGTGGCCAAAAACAAATTCCGCTGTTTCCCGTACATCGAGAATAAGGCCATTACGAGACAAGATTTCTTTATTAGCAATCACGTATTCAAAGTCTTTTTCTGTTTCATGCATTTCCTGTGAACATTTGCGGATATAATGATACAGTACACCGTCTTCTTCCTGCGTACCGATATATTGATGACCAACTGTTTTCGCCCAAGCTGCCAGATCAGCCGTTGAGCCTTTATCAGTCGCCTGTACTTCCAACACCTGCCCATCTGCTGCTTCAACCATCGCTTTCTTTGTTCGTACAATGGGCAATGGGCAAGCAAGACCCTTTGCATCTAATTGCAAATCTGATTTAATCACTTTAAAACCCCCGTAGGTATTATTTTTATCAAAAAATTTTTTACTCTACTTCACCTTCCCAAGCAAGCATACCCCCTACCATATTGGCGGCATTAAAGCCTTGCGCCTGCAGGAATGCTGTTGCCTGGCCGCTTCTTGCACTTGAACGGCATACGAGTATATACGATTCGTTTTGATCCAGCTCTTTCAAATGAGCCGGCAGTGTGCCTAGTGGAATATTCACGATTCCTGGAATATGGCCCTCCTGTACTTCAGCTACTTCGCGAACATCGATTAAATGTAACTGTTCCCCTGCTTCTAAACGTCTTTGTACTTCTGCAGTCGTAATTTCCTTCATATTTGTCTCCTCCTAATACGCACTCATGCCGCCGCGGACGTTCGTTACGTTCTCATAACCTGATTTTTTTAATTGCTTGCAAGCATTGCTTGAACGCATACCACTTTGGCAGATCACGACGATTTCTTTGTCTTTCGGCAATTTTGACAAATCGGTACCAAGCGGCATGTTTTTGAACTGCTGAATATGATTTGCTGTATACTCCCCTGGTGTACGAACATCAATAAACACTTTATCTCTATCATTCAATATAGTTTTTAGTTCTGCTGTAGAAATGGTTTTGACTCCTTTTCCAGGCTTCATACGCCAGATGAAAAAGGCAGCTACTACAGCAATGAATATCAAAGTTTCCATTATTTTCTCCTTAAATGAACAAGTTAACGTTGCCGTCTTCAGCATCTGCTAAATAAGCGGCTACGCCTGCATATTCAACACCATCGAGTAATTCCTCTTTTTGAAGCCCCAGCAAATCCATTGTCATCGTACAGGAAACTAATTTAATATCCTGCTCCTGCGCCATTTCGATCAATTGAGTCAAAGTCAATGCATTGTGCTTATTCATCACATGCTTAATCATCCTCGGTCCCATTCCAGCCATTTGCATTTTCGAAAGACCTAACCGCTCTGCACCGCGCGGCATCATCCAGCCGAACATTTTCTCAAGGACTCCTTTCTTAACATCTGCAGGCTCTTGTTTACGCAAGGCATTGATTCCCCAAAACGTATGGAAAATGGTTACCTCATGATCATAAGCAGCTGCACCGTTCGCTATAATATAGGCAGCCATTGCCTTGTCATAGTCCCCGCTGAATAATACAATTGTTGTTCTTTTCTTTTCCATCTGAACCTCCATTACCTATGTGGGTATTGTTTTCGATAAAAAAATATAGCCGGTTTTATCGGCTTTTTATCATTGAGTCTATGATCTATTTGATCAATTTGTCATCCTGACTATGTGCTTTATGTTATACCCCTAACGGTATAGTGTCAACTCATCACTTTTTCTTTTGTATCAATCTCTAGAAAAAAAGTTAAGAAACGACCGTTATTGCTTGTTAAATAAGCTTTTTAAGGAATTATTAATTTTAAATTTATCTGCTAGCTATTTATAAATGCAATACATTTCTTTATATACACTTACGGGTATACGTTTAAACATAATAATAGAGATTTTTCTCGCCCCTTTTTCGTTTCAAACTGTGGGCAATCCCCCGTCAATTGAGACATAAAAAAACGATCTGTAAAATTTTATATACAAATCGGTCCTCTACTTGTTAATGATACGGCAGGCTCTCTTACATTACCAATCTAGAGAGTGTATTTGATTTACCTGCTAATTTATGGTATCTTTTGTGTGAATTATCTGATATTTACAAAGATTGCTGGTATTTTTAAGGGGGATGGTATGATGAGTACAACAATGGATGGAAAGATTCTTTGGCAGCCGACAAAAGAGGATATTGAAAACAGTAATATCGAACGTTTTAAAAATTGGCTGAAGGAGTATAAGCAATTAGATTTTACTTCGGTGCAGGAGCTGTGGAAGTGGTCTACAGACGAGCTTGAGACGTTTTGGGCATACGTATGGGAGTACGGGGAAATAAAAGCAAGCACTCCGTATAAAGAAGTACTTGCTTCGCGTACTATGCCGGGGGCTCAATGGTTCAAAGGTGCCCATTTAAATTATGCCGAGCATAGCTTCCGTAAAGCTATACCTGATAAGCCTGCACTTATCTTTCAGTCCGAGCATAAAGGCTATACAGATGTTTCCTGGGGTGAGCTTGAAAAAAAGACGGCCGCTGTTGCTCAGTATTTAAAGGATCATGGTGTGACAAAAGGTGACCGGGTTGTTGCGTATATGCCGAACCTTCCTGAGACAGTGATCGCCTTTTTGGCCTGTGCTAGCATTGGCGCTATTTGGTCGAGCTGTTCTCCTGATTTCGGGGCAAACAGCGTTATTGACCGGTTCAAGCAGATTGATCCTGTATTTTTATTTGCAATCGACGGCTACCAATATAATGGACAACTGTACAATAAAAAAGAAGTCGTAGAGCGTATTCAGCAGGAAGTACCAAGCATCAGGGAGACCATTTTAGTTCCTTATATGGATTGTTTCTCGATTGTAGAGCTGTCTTGTACAACCATTTGGGGTACGGTAATAGATCGTGACGCTGAGCTCTCTTTTGAACAGGTACCATTTGACCATCCGTTGTGGATTCTCTATTCTTCGGGAACAACGGGTCTGCCAAAGCC
>DEQA01000044.1:7415-7986 GCA_002359075.1 Planococcaceae bacterium UBA3378 | reverse complement strand
TATACAGCAAAAGATAGCAAATTGGTTTATAATCTATAGGAGGATAATATAAAATGTTATGAAATAAGCTAGGCAATATGATATATAGGTTATATATGGGAATTTAGAGGTGATATCGATGAAGCGACGTATAATGAAAGCTCTTCGTCAGCTTGAGCAAAACCCAAAGCTGCGCAGTATACAATCCGTTTCCGGTGGAGACATCAACGCGGCCTTCTTTGTTGAAACAGATTTACAACAATATTTTATTAAGATGAATAAAAAACAGCCGCTTGATTTCTTTCGTTTTGAAGCAGACGGCTTACGCAAAATTAGTGAGACTCATACAATTGCCTGCCCTCGTGTGTATACGTTGATGGAAATAGAAGAGATTCCTATGCTAGTGATGGAATGGATTGAAGGCCGGAAGACAAAAGAGACAGAAAAACAATTAGGAGAGAATCTTGCAGCTCTGCATCTTTGTGAAGCGACTCATTTTGGCTATGAAAAGCAAGGCTATATAGGTGGACTTAAACAGGAAAACGCACTATACGATAGCTGGCTTTCCTATTATCGTGATGTCCGCTTAAGG
>DEQA01000044.1:6173-7263 GCA_002359075.1 Planococcaceae bacterium UBA3378 | reverse complement strand
GGGATTCCGTTTATTATCGATCCGTCCATATTGTATGGGGATCATGAGTTCGAATTAGCGTTTACTGAGCTGTTTGGCGGCTTTAACAGCGATTTCTATGAATCCTATACGTCCGTCTTTCCACTTAGTGACACATATGAGGAACGTAAGGAATTGTATCAGCTGTATTATCTGCTCGTTCATCTGAACTTGTTTGGTGAATCATATGGACGTCCTGTAGATCAAATTTTAAAGAAATACGTCTCTTTGTAATAAAGAGAATATTTGAGAAATTGTGCTGGGGCAGCCTCTTTGCAATGAGGAAGGTGCTATGTTTAGGTGTCCACAGTAAGAGCAAGCGTTTATAACGGATATTTATTATGGAAAAAGGCTGTGTGTAAATGAAGAAGGCAGCTCATTTGTGGCTGCCGCTTTTAACGTTTTCAAAAATCATTTATTCAATAGTCTCATCGTCTTACCGCTTCCCCGACTGCCCAGCAATGATAGCCATGGAAAAGAATATTCTGCGCCTCTTTGATCTCTAACCAGCTTACAAAATGATCCTACTCAATAGGCTCCTGCTTTTTATCCAAAAGTTCAGCTAGATAGAAATAACCATCTCCAAGAAATGGCTCGTTTTTACGGGAAAAGAAATATTGGAAGGCATGCCCGATGAAATCTTTTATTTCAATGGTGTAGCCTGTCTCTTCTAAAAGCTCTCTTTTTAGACAACTATGATCGCCTTCCTTCCTTTTTAGACCGCCTCCGGGCAGAAAGTACATGCCTTGAGAATTTTTCACTGTTAAAACCCTCTTCTTTTCTTTACTAAAAATTACCGCATAGACTGCCTGTCTGATCTCATAATCAAACCCTTTTTTCTTCTGGCCAAATATGTGCGTCACTGCTCCACCGGCTTTCTTATCTTTGATTTGGTATAGAGTGCTCCAGTAACGGTTCGTACATCATAATGGCATGGTTTTCCGTAATAAACTCATCTCGCAGCTGCTCGTTCCCGTTGTTAAAAACTTTCCGGTGAATCCGGTTATGACGGACATAGCCTCCCCAATACTCCATGGTGATGGAGTGATCCTGTTCATACACTTCATACCGA
>DEQA01000044.1:0-6059 GCA_002359075.1 Planococcaceae bacterium UBA3378 | reverse complement strand
GTTTCATTTTTGATTTGCAAATCGAGATAATTATAGGCACAGGTGGCCCCGCTTCCAAACGGCTGGCTCCTTTTAGAATCCGGAAAAACATCGTAGCTGTGACGGTAGCGCTCAGTGACAGTTAAGGGTGTATGGAGCGTCATCCAATACAGCAGATTGGAAAGCTGGCATAGACCACCTCCCACCCCTGTTTTCACTTTGCCGTAATGCAAAATCATCCCTTCCACATAGCCCTTTCTACGCGTTGTATTGCCGAGTAGACGCCAATAGGAAAAGGTTTCCCCTGGCCTGATCACCACTTTATTAACTCTATGCGCCGCAATATTCAGATTTTTAACCTTGTTCTGCTGTAGCCACATCTCCACATCCTTCAGCTCCCGCATTAAAAGTGTTTGATGCTGAAATACGGGAAATTCGAGCGGTGCTTCTTTTTGGAGCGCAAACTTTTTTCTCTCAACAAACCATTCAATATACCTTTTTAGACGGTAGTACTTCACTCCGCAGTATATCCGAAAAGGGCTTCTATTAATCGGTTTTAAGGAATAAGGATTCATATGAAAGCTCCTTTCTTGTCCAATAGAATGATATAGGCAAGGCATTACAGACGGTTATCTTTTTTTAACAATCCATATACATAGTGGTCTACGAAATGATCATACAGCCACTCACTTTCCCGTATGCAGCCTTCCTTTTGGAATCCGAGTCTTTCCGGAATGGCCCGGCTCTTTTTGTTGCCTTCTGCAGCGCGGATTTCAATACGGTGGAGTCCAAGCTCCTCAAAGCAGTATGTTATTACAGCTGCACAAGCCTTTGTCATGATTCCCTTTCCTTGAAACCCTTCTCCCAGCCAGTAACCAATCGACGTGGAGCGGTTGGACCAATTGATCGTATGCAGCCCGATGATACCAGCAATATCTCCTTTATAACGAATGGCTAATTGAAAACCGTCTTGGCGTGCAAATTGCTCAAGGGAGCGCTGGATGAACTGTTCCGAATCCGCTATAGTTTTCGAATAATCGACCCATGGCAGCCATTCCCGTAAATAGGAACGTGACGAGTCGATCAGCTTTGCTAATTCCTCTGCATGGCGCTTTTCAAATAAACCTAACGATAGTTCTTCATTGATCTGTATGCTAAACATATTTTAATTTCCCTCATTCCATTTCCTTTTTTACCGCTTGCCATAACGGTAAGCTTATTTCAGGCTCAGGGATAAATCCCGTGACAGCTGCTTCTTCACCTTCCACAAAGGCTATCAACAGCTTGGCTGCCTTATGGTGTTCTTCTGCGTTCATATGGTCGTAAATACGTTTTAGCTTGTTCAGTGGCTCAGCCGGGAGCGATCGTTCAAGTGTCTTCATGCCAAGCTGCGCACGTGCCGGGCAATAGACATGAAGCAGCAATTTGGAAAAATGCACTATTGACTGATTGAGCATTTGAATGGACCATAAATCATTCCCGCGTTTTGAGCTGGCGTAGTATTGGTACAAAAACCAGAACGTATCATCCCATGCATCCTGCAGTTCTGCTTCATCAAGTAATAAGTTTTGCTGTTGTATGAGTGAATCAAGTTTACCAAAAGGATCATACAGCACTTTTACAAAGTCTTTAGCTATATAGGTCTCTTTTGTAACAGTAAATAGATCGAGATGAATGAGATTTTCGTAAACGGCTATTATTTGCGGCGCAACGATGAAAATATCGTCATGGTAGATCAGTTCTTTATAGGCACGGATATGCTCCAGGCGTCGTGGTAGAAATTCTTCAACATCTTCCTTATCTATAAGACAGTAAAGGTCAATATCGGAATATTCATCATGCTCATTCCTTCCTATCGAGCCTTTTAGAAAGACCGCCTGGACAAGATTATCCTGCTTCAAGCTTGCCACAAGTTTTTCGACAGCCTCCTGAATCATAAAAGGATACCTGTCTTCTCTTTTAGGGATACAAATTCATCCTTTAACATCTCTATTAAAGACACAGCTGTCTGTTCCTTGCCGCTTGTTTCGACTATTTCTCCGTTTTGTTTAATGATAAAGTGAGGCTCTTCTTTTCCATAGAGAGATCTGGATGTATTGGCCACCATCATTTGGGCATCGGATGCTTCCATTCGTAGCTTGGCCCGGTTAATTAAGTACTCCATATCCTCTGTCGCTTCCAGCTTAAAGCCGACAAGTGTTGTTTTTGGTGACCATTTTTTTATTTCAGCCAGTAGCTTTGGTGCTTTTTTAAAGTGAATAATCGGCGGCTCATCAGACGGCATTTTTCCTTTTTCCGTCATTTCATTGCCGGATTGGTCAAATACTTTATCAATCACCCAGTCAGAGCCGGCTACCGCCATAATGACCGCGTCCACCTGTCCGCTCACCAACATCTCTTTAAGTTTCATACCAAGATCCTCTATTCCTCCAAACCGTACAAGCTGCATTTGATCCGCATGCTCCGGCAGTTTCGCAAAATAGCCGTACATATAGATAACATTTGCCCCGCCAGCAAATACTTTTTCAGCCAGCAGACAGCCCATCGTTCCTTTGGACAGATTCGTATGGCCGCGCACATCATCCCACTTTTCCATCGTTCCCCCGCTTGTAATTACTACTGTTTTCCCTTGTAACATGAAGCTTTCCCCCAATATTTGTTTGATGAATAGAAAAGAATGTATTGTTTCATCCCATTATATGGCATCCCTATTCATTCCCGCAACATGCCGGATTTTCTAGTTGTACTAAAAAGTCCACAGCTCTTTATAAGAGATGCGGACAAT
This sequence comes from Planococcaceae bacterium UBA3378, assembly GCA_002359075.1. Classification (GTDB taxonomy): domain Bacteria; phylum Bacillota; class Bacilli; order Bacillales_A; family Planococcaceae; genus Lysinibacillus_B. Next base: position 3,295 of record DEQA01000044.1, on the reverse strand, counting down.
GAATGTTTAGGTTAATTTTTATTTAACATTTCCTGCTCAGTAGATATCGACTCTTTTTTCGAAGGCATAAAAACTTTCGCAAGCATTAAGAGGATACCCGCAATGCTGATCCATAGCAGTCTTAATGCACCATCGTTCCAAACTTTTCCGCTATAGAACAACACTTCTCTTACTCCATCAAACATAAAGCGCATCGGAAGCCATGAGAAAATCCAGTCCTTATAAAATGCTGGCATCATTTCAGGAGTCAGTTGAAGAAGTGGTAAACCATAAAACATGAACAAAATAAATATCGGTATACCTGCGTAGCCAATCCAAGTGATGACCGCCAAAATCATCAGAATAAAGCTAATACATGAAATAGAAAGGAAACATGCTATATTTACATAGCTTTCAAATTCATAATCTAGCATCCATGTTGTGATCCAGGGCAATGTAAAACCAGCCAACAACCCAAGCAAAACAGCCAGCAGAACTTGCAGCGCTCGAAGCTTGAATTGTTCTATAGAAGATGTAAATAAACGGTTTTTACATGCAAGCCAAAGGAAAATAGCACTCACGACACTAGCCAGCCAGATTGGTTGAAAGAAAGCCATTGGTGCATTATTTAAGCTTCCAGTTTCATGCAGATTTACTGTCGAACTCTGAATTGGTGAAGTAAAAAGACGTGCCTGCTCAACAGTCAACGGTATATTTTTTTGTTCCATTGCAGCTAGTAGCTGGTTACTCAGTTGGACATTCATTTGTGTGACTACACCTGTTAACGCCTGATTAACAATCGTAGCAACTGTGGCATTTTTCCCTTGATTAATAAAGATCTGTAATGTTGGTGAGGTTGGAGCTGGAGACTGTAAGGAGGCATACTGCTGTGTGAAATTCTCAGGAATGACGAGTGCTCCGTACAGTATTTGATCTGCCATTTTCTTTTCCATTTGTTTTTCATTTTCAAGAACTATCCATTCAATCATCGGTTCTTTATCCTCTGCTGCAGCAGATACTTTCTCTTGGATTAACTCAGCGAATGACTGACCCATTTCCCCTTTATCCTCGACCAGCAATCCAATCGGCAGGGACTTTGGCGAGGAGTGCGCCCCTGGAATTTGAACTGAACCGAAAATGATTAATATAACTAACACAGCAGCAAAAGCCAAGATAAACCATTTATTGTCTTTCATTTTATCTTCCTTTCCACGATAATGTACATCGTGTTGATTATTATTCGCTTTGATTATATGATGAAGGACGTAGAGATTCTATCATCAATATAAGTCTATCTGTCGTATTCTGAACAAAAAGCGAAAAAGTGTTGAGTAATTGAATAAAAAAAGGAGTGGTAGCTGTTGGGAGAGAAGCAAGACCGTCGTATTGTACGCACGAAAAAGGAAATCAAGCAGGCATTTATTTCATTATTGGAAGAAAAAAGCTTTGATTCCATCACTGTTCGCGATCTAACGGAGCGTGCGAATATCAATCGTGGAACATTTTATTTACATTATCTTGATAAATTTGATTTATTGGAGAAATGTGAGGAGGAGGTATTTTCACGAATTCTTACTATTTTCAATGCAGCTGCGGTTATCGATATACTACAAGGTGAAAATATGACCACGCGTTTACCTTTTTTTGTTCATATATTTGAATACCTACAAGAAGAGGCGGCTTTTATGAAAGTTATTTTGGGTCCAAATGGTGATCCATCCTTTCAAGAAAAAGTCCGGCAGGTTTTCATTAAAAATATGGAGGACAACATACTTACAGAATTTAATTCAAATTCACTTGAAGTACCGATTGATCTTTTTACAACATATGTCTCCTCAGCCCATTTAGGTGTCATTCAGTATTGGCTTAACACGGGTATGAAGCAATCCCCAAAAGAAATAACGGAAATTTTGTTTAATATCCTGATGAACGGGCCCGTTAAAGCGAGCGGTTTACTAACAGCGAATGATATGTAATGTTCTGTATATTTTAAGAGGCATGTGTTATTGCAACAGCACATGCCTCTTATTATTGACAGCACTTTTTCTCACTTAAATGCTGCTGTTTTTTTGTTGAATGGCGTTTGGATATGCTCCCAAGCATACGTCAGTAAATTCAATCCATCGCCGTATTGTGGAACCGCTTGGCTGTCAATCAGCTTTGCCCCGAGCCTTTCATAGAAATTCCTGCTATCGTTTTGGTCAAGTACCTTTACGATGGCGTTTTGGTAGCCTCTTTGCCGGAATTCGCCGAATAATGCTTCGAGTAAAAGCCTTCCGTAGCCATGTCCCTGCTCTTCCTTATAAAAATAGATAGATGTGACATCCCCATCATAATCAGGATACTCACCTTCCTTCACCGATGAACCGTCCGCAAATCCGATAATTCGGTCATTTTTCTCGGCAACAAATACGATATTTCCCTCTTGTGCTATATTATGCTTCCAAAGCTCCGTTCTCCTGCCTACATCAAGTCCGGCAATTATGGAATCCTTCATAATGCCGCTATATGTAGTTTTCCAGCTTTCCACATGCACATGGGCGATCCCTTCTGCATCCTTTCCTACAGCTCTTCGAATTTGAATAACCATTTCATCAACCCCCTTAAAAAATAAAAACTCCGCCTCTTAAAAAAGAGGCGAAGTTATTTCCGCGGTACCACTCTCATTGACTATAAAAGTCCACTTATACTGTAACGGTAGCTGCCGTTCAAGCCTACCTGGTTTCAGCAAGAATCCTCCTGGACGAGTTCGGAATACCGAATACTGCCTTCCACCAGCCGGCAGCTCTCTAAAAAACGGTTTCTCCTACTACTTCCATTCATTGAATCCATATGAGGTTAGGAAAACTATATAGAAAAATTTGACCTTCGTCAAGAAAATTCTTCCATTTAAAAGCTATCTCTATATTTCAGCAAATCTTTTTTCGAGAATTTGCTCATTTTTCTCTTTGAATTTCTCATTATGAGAGGAAACCATACCATATTCGTTTGCTTCCGGCTCCATATATAATTTAGCACTGTTTACCGCCAGCACGGCATCCTGAAACGTCCCTAAAATCAGCCCGACTTTATCACTATAAGATACAATATCTCCAGCAGCAAAAATACCGGGAACTGTCGTCTTGCATTGTCCAATACTGAGGAAACAATACTCATCCTTTTTCTCCGGCTCTATTTCTGGAGCGAATTGTAATGACACTTCCCGATTGTACCCGTGGCTGATCACAATATCATCTACATGAATGGATAATGCATGGTCATTCTGCCGGATCACAGCTGTTTCAATCCGGGACTTATCTTCACTTGCAATGAAAGA
>DEQA01000335.1 GCA_002359075.1 Planococcaceae bacterium UBA3378 | reverse complement strand
TCTGCATCTTGGCGGTTCGTGACAGGATCCGGCTTAAACGCATGGATCATATCCGGGAATTTGACCGCATCACGAATGAAGAAAATTTTCAAGTTGTTCCCTACTAAATCCCAGTTGCCGTCTTCTGTATAAAATTTTACAGCAAACCCACGTGGGTCACGTAATGTTTCCGGTGAATGACCACCGTGAATTACCGATGAGAAACGGACAAATACAGGTGTACGTTTTCCTTTTTCCTGAAACAGCTTGGCACGTGTGTATTTACTAACCGGCTCATCGCCTACCATGCCGTAGCTTTCAAAATAACCGTGTGCTCCGGCACCACGTGCATGGACAACACGTTCCGGAATACGTTCCCGGTCGAAGTGACTGATTTTTTCGATAAAATCATAGTTTTCTAACGTAGCAGGCCCTCGATTTCCCACGGTACGGATATTTTGATTGTTTGTAATCGGATGGCCTTGTCTATTTGTTAACGTATCTTCATTTTCAATATTATTAGATTCATGCTTTTGGTTTTTATCCATTTCATTCACTCCTTCACTTGTATACAAGTAGTTTATCCACTAATGTAAAGTGATAAACGGAAAAAACGCCAATTTCCTGTCCATTTGGTGACATTTCTCTTTTCTTGCTTCAGATTCCTTTCTAGCAGCTACTCTTGTTTTTCCTATTTTAAAAATTTCCGATAATAAAAGCCCTTATATATGATTCACTACCGTAACATGGACGGGATTTCCATTCTGGCTGCACGCTTTTCTGGAGGCACGGCTCTACCCTTTCCTTTCTATGTTTTTATCTTCCCGTTTCTCATCTAGGACATATTTAGTGCGATATGTTACATCTTAAACATAAAAAAAGCGGGGGTTTCCCCCCGCTGGCTTTCAATTAAAATAATCCTATAGCATTCCCTTCATCATCCACGTCCATACGAAGTGCTGCCGGCTGCTTCGGCAGGCCGGGCATTGTCATAATATCGCCTGTGAGGCAAACTAGGAAACCTGCTCCAAGCTTTGGAATAACTTCACGTACGGTAATCGTAAATCCTTTCGGACGGCCAAGCAGCGCCGGCTGATCTGATAACGAATATTGTGTTTTCGCCATGCAGATTGGCAGTTCGTCCCATCCGAATTTTTTAATTTGGGCAATTTGTTTCTGTGCTGCGTCTGTAAATTGTACTCCATCCGCTCCATACACATGTCTGGCGATCTCCGTGACTTTTTCTTCGATGGATTGATCCAGCTCATATAGCTGATGGAAATGATTCGGCTTCTCCAATACTTCAAGCACCTGCTTGGCTAGATCAATACCGCCTTTTCCTCCCTCTTCCCAGACATTTGTCCGGGCAATGCGGATTCCTTCCTTTTTCGCCCATTCAAGAAGTGTCTTTAATTCCTCTTCTGAATCCGTAATAAACCGGTTAAGGGCAACAATCGGCTCAACACCAAATGTCCGAATCGTCTCCACATGTTTTTCTAAGTTTTGGATTCCGACTTTTAAGGCTGCCACATTTTCTGCAGCAAGCTTATCTTTTGGTACCCCACCATGCATCTTCAATGCCCGAATCGTCGCAACGATAACCACGGCATCTGGTTTAAATCCTCCTTGCCGTGCTTTTATATGCATAAACTTCTCTGCCCCTAAATCAGCACCAAAGCCTGCTTCTGTCACAACAATATCTGCCAGTTTCCGGGCAGTTTGGGTAGCGATAATGGAGTTGCAGCCATGCGCAATATTTGCGAAAGGTCCGCCGTGGATCATAGCTGGGGTTCCTTCAATAGTTTGTACCAAGTTTGGTTTGAATGCCTCCTTCAAAAGAAGAGTCAAAGCACCCTCTACCTCTAGCTGTTTTACAAATACCGGCTCACGGTCATATGTATAACCGATTACGATATTTGCCAACCGCGCCTTTAAATCCTCTAAACTTGTCGCAAGGCAGAATACCGCCATAATTTCAGATGCTACCGTAATATCAAAACCGTCCTCACGCGGCACACCTTGTACAGGGCCGCCTAGACCTATGACAACCTTTCGCAGTGCTCTGTCATTCAAATCCATTACCCGCTTCCATAAAATACGGCGCGGATCGATGTTTAAGGCATTCCCTTGATGAATATGGTTGTCGATTATAGCAGCAAGGGCATTATTTGCTGTTGTAATTGCATGGAGATCACCCGTGAAATGAAGATTAATATCTTCCATCGGCAATACTTGTGCATAGCCGCCGCCGGTTGCCCCTCCTTTTACGCCCATAACCGGGCCAAGGGATGGCTCACGGAGTGCGACCATTACTGATTTATTTAACTGTTTTAACGCATCCGCTAAACCGACAGTGACTGTTGATTTTCCTTCTCCAGCAGGAGTCGGGCTAATTGCCGTCACAAGAACGACTTTCCCTGTAGAGTCACCCGGAATGTGGGAAGGATCTATTTTTGCTTTAAATCTCCCATACGGTTCTACAGCTTCTTCCGGGATTTTTGCTTCTGCTGCAATGGCCGTAATAGGCTTCATGTTTGCTTTACTGGCAATCTCAAGATCTGTTAACGGTTTTGTTACTGTCATGGTAACCCTACTTTCACTTATATTCCTTTTTATTATATACAAAATCAGAAGATGACAACCTGTTTCTTTGGAAGAAATATAGCCAATTTGTTGACAGTATTTATCTCATCCTGTATATTTTTAAGCATAATTGTCTTAATTTTTTGATTAAGGCGGTTGTAACTGCAAGTATGGGAGGAGAACGCTCATGCACCAAGGGAAAGTAAAATGGTTTAACAACGAAAAAGGTTATGGGTTTATTGAATGTAATAATGGTGAGGACGTTTTCGTGCATTTCACTGGCATTCAAGGTGAAGGTTTCCGTACACTCGAGGAAGGACAGGCAGTGACATTTGAGATCATAGAGGGAAATCGAGGTCCCCAAGCTTCAAATGTATTGATAGGATAAGGTTACGCCGGCTTCTCGTCGGTGTTTTTTTATTTTCGTTACTTAATTTATTCCTAAATATAGGCTGCCCGGTGATGAATTCGTGCAGCCTGTTCCTTTCCTTCTTCCCAAAATTATTGCAGTTCGTTTTACTGCTCTTTTAAATAAGCATATGCGCCCGCACAGTTATTAAATCAATCCATTTTCCTTTATTCCATTTTTACATTGCCGGTTGTTTTAATAAGCTCATCGTCAACGTTCTGCCGGAAGATGTCTTATTTCAACTATTTACTGAAACTGTTTTGTAAACAGATAGTTTGCATTTTGAACATGCAGGACACGCTCCTCTTTTGCTCCCGTCAAAACAACCGTATAAGGACCAGGGCCGCTTTCCATGAGCACATTCCATATATCCCCCTCATCATAAGGACGATAGAAAGACAGATTTCCTGACGGTGTATGAACCGTCATCACTTCTACCTTCGTTTCCTCATCAACCTTTAAGGTGTTTTCCAGATGACAAAGCTCCTGGAGGCTACGGGCCATTTCGAAATTTGAAACTATGTAAGAAACCTCTGCTATTTTTAAATGACCGGCAGCATGTTCATCAATGATGCCGCGCTCTTTCATATCGTTCACCCTCTCTTCCTCCTGCTGATCCCACTGAATAAAGAACGGTAAGTCGATCTGGGCATTTTTATTTCCTACATGAAGCAGTTGCCAGCTGACAAGCGACCCATCCGGACGTGTACGCGAAAAACGATCAGGCCCTATTACATCAAACCCTGCTGCTCTAAATCGCTCAGCGTCCTGCTGAATTGTCGTTGTGCTGATCGCTACTCTTGTCAAACCATTTTTAAAATCATTCCGGGCGTACGTTTCGTGAAGAGTATATGGAATGGCAGCAGCCTCTTTAAATTTCCTTTGATCATTAATACCGATCAATTCAATATAAGTCTCATTTAAATAACAGAGTGTATTATAGGTACCCCACTGTTCATGGTTCCCGCCTGGCACAACATGCAGACCTATAGCATGTAATTCCTCCATTGCTTCTTCCGGTTTCTCAACAAAATGGACAATATGATCCAATTTATACATGTAACCCCTCCGTTTTTCTAGTGAATATATGACATTCTTCTCCTCTAGCAAAGTAACGAGAAATATATAGGACAGCCCTATGATTTACATGATGTAGAAGTTTTCCTCGTTTTGTTGCAGCCAATCTTGTAGGATTTCGATAAATTTCCCTGCTGCCGGAGAAACATTATAAGATGTGGATAATCCAATAATGCGGAAAGTCTCCTGTTCAAAGGGAACAGCCTTTACGTTGTCCGGTAAGCGGCCTAACACAAGTTTCGGCATAATGGTTATCCCTAATGAATGCTCCACCATTGTAATAATTGCTTTATCATCAAATAATTCAAAACGGATATTCGGTTTAATGCCATATTTCTCAAAAATCGTCAGCACATCATTTGTTCCTTTGTAGGATGGCATAATAAAATCTTCCTCTTCAATATCCTGTAAGTTGATTTGTATCATATTATACAGCGGACTATCCGACGATATAATACATAGCATCGGATCCTTTATTAAAGGGATATACTGGAACTGCTTAGAACTGGGCCGATTTAAAAATCCGCAATCAATTTCCCCGGCGATTAGCCACTGTTCGATTTGATAATAATCCCCTTCACGCAGCTCAATCCGAATTCCAGGGTACTTCTGGTCCATGAGACGAATGATCTTAGGCATCCAGTTTGTAGAGATGCTGGAGATCAGGCCGACCCGCACCGTCCCCTTTGTTAAACCATTGATACGGGAGGCTTCCTGCTGGAGCTGCTCCTCTGCCTGCAGTACCTTCCGCATAGCAACAAGCATCGTTTGTCCATCAGCGGTCAATGTGACACTCGTGCGGCTCCGGTGAATCAATGGAAAACCAAATTCCTTTTCCAGATTAGAAACAGCATGGCTGACAGCTGATTGTGTTAGACCAAGCGCTCTGGCTGCCTTTGTAAAACTATGAACTTCCGCCACCTTTTGCAATATTTCATATTTTACTAAACTCACATTCTTAACCCCTTTTCTCTATAAACATGAATTTTTTTAATGTTATTCATTATAAACATTCGTTTTACTAATCTCAAATATCGCCGTATATTTGTATTATAACAGTTTGATAGTTGGTGGTGAATTGATGATGAGTTTACAAGGAAAAGCAAATACACTTATGGTGATCGTAACAATGTTCTGGGGCGTTAGCTATACATTTATGAGGATGGGCCTGGAATCACTAGAAACTTTTAATATTGTTGCATGGCGATGCTCGATCGCTTTTATTGTGGCGGGAATCCTATTCAATAAAAGAATGAAAAATATACAGGTAAAAACATTAGTCTATGCAGGAATACAAGGCTTTCTATTATTCGCTGTATTTTCTTTAAGCCTGTTCGGACTAGAGACAACGAGCGTATCGAATGCCGGCTTCATTTTAAGTTTGACAGTCGTGATTGTCCCTATTTTTTCAAGTATATTAGAGCGGAAACTTCCATCAGGCGCTGTAAGTATTGCCGTTATCTGTACGATAATCGGCATTGCGATCCTCACATTGAAGGATTCCTTATCTTTTCAACTTGGAGATATTCTAGTAGCTGTTGCGGCTTTGGCCTATTCTATTTATTTAATCCTTAATAGTAAATTTACCAAAACCGTTGATTCAATCGCTTACGGCGTATATCAGTTAGGATTTGCAGCCCTTTTTGCCCTGATCTGCACGGTGATTTTTGAGACACCGACAATACCTTCTACACCGAAGAGCTGGATTGCCATTCTTGGTCTCGGGCTGATTTGTACAGCATTTTGCTTTATTGCTCAATCTGTTGCACAACAGTATACTTCTCCTACTCATACCGGCCTCATTTTTTCATTGGAGCCGATTTTTGCAGCCTTTTTCGCTATTTTGTTTATCGATGAACCATTTACTTTAAAGTTATGTATTGGAGGATCTTTGATTTTAATGGGCAATTTGGTTGCACAGTGGGAACAGCTTTATCAAAATAGATTTTTACGGAAAACGAATACACACAGAAAAACGGCTTAAGGGCAACCTTATGCCGCTTTTCATTCTATCAAACAGAACAAATGCTCTCTATTATCATTTTTCAACTTTACTTTATTCATATCTTTCCTGTCATATAATTGCTAGAAAAATCATAGACTAGCTATTAGACCGCAAATGTCAGAACGTTTTCAATATACAATCATTTTTCAATACAACAAACTGACGTTATTATTAGGTATGTACTATTTTTATCGTATATTTTATCAAACAAACGAAGGAAGTGTTTACATGGTAGGACGTAACGACCAATGCCCATGCGGTAGCGGGAAAAAATATAAAAAGTGCTGTGAAGGCAAACAACAGGTAAAAGTAGAAAACTTATTTAATGAAGAAATCGAAAGCACATTGCAAACATTTTATTCTGTGTATCCGGAGCGAAAAGACATTCGGGAATATATTGAATTGCTGCAAAAATGGTCACCGGCTATGAACGGTAAGCTGCAACGGGAACTGATTGAAGCCGTTGTACTGGATGAATTTTTCTTCCACGTGCGTCCGGATATTTGGGAAGGCTATTTAAAACGCCAAACGAAACGAACAGTTCGCCCGCAGACAATTGCATTATATGAGCAATGGACATCTCCGGAAATTTTCATCGGTAAAGTGGATGCTGTCGAAGAGCGCTATTTTAAAGCCGTTCATACGCTGACAGAACAATCGGTCATGATTCGCCGTGAAAATAATAAACCAATCCCTGAAGGCATGCATGTATTTGCCTTCCTGCTTCCTGACGGCTCAGAAAAAGAAGGCCATAAGTTAGCCGTTTCTACATTAATCTTCTTCCCTGCTGAACATGCAAAAGTATTTGATCAATTTAAAAAGGACTTTGACGCACAAGAAAAGCAGGCGCTGGCTTTCTTAAAAGAAAATCATCTAGTACTTTGGACAAAGCTGGTTGCCGGCGGATATGAAGGAGAAGAGTTTACTACATTCGAGCAGGATGTGCTTGAACAAACAAAAACCTTCTTAAAAGAGCATGAACTGACTGGGGATCAATTAATACCTGTATTGGAAGATTATTTAGTTGAACAGCAGCCAAAAGCAAGAAAATCATCAGCTATTGCTGCCGGTGCCATCCGGTACGGACAGGAACGCGGCTTTTTTGAAGGTAAAACATTTACAGTTAAAGAAATTTCAGAAAGCTTCGGTGTTTCATCTTCTTCACTCAATAAATATTATCAGGAATTGCTTGAGTACCAAGCTGTCCTTGCATAATTTCACATTATTAGCAGCTTAAATGACGAAAAGGACTGGTCAAGACGGATTCTACCGTCTTTCCAGTCCTTTTTCTATATGAAGTATCATTTATTCTCCGTCAGTTACCTTCAACAGCTCTTTCCCTAAAAAACGGAGCTGTTCTCCAACCGTACACTGTTCGATACAGAACCGGTGGGCCCCTGTTTTACCGCGTGTTTTTCGAAGATCACGTAAAACAAGGCAATCTGTGCAATAAATATCGGTTAATTCATCTATTTCTTTCATAACAGAAACTTTGTTCATTTGCGGCCCCCCTTGTAAACGTCTTATTATTCTACTATGCCGAAAAAACTTTTGTCCATCAATTTTGTCTGCTATACTAATGATATTCTTGGAAGTGAGGTAAGATTATGCTGGAAATCTATATCGATGCTGCAAGCGCCGGCAATCCTGGTCCAAGCGGCATCGGCGTTTACATAAAAGGCGAAGGCCATCAATTAAAAATCAGCGAATACATCGGGGAGACAAACAATCATATCGCAGAATTTTCAGCGCTTGTACGTGGATTGGAAGAGGCTGTAAAGCTAGGCTCCCAGCTTGTTTCGATGAGATCCGACTCTAAAATTGTAGTAAGCTCCGTGGAAAAAGAATTCGTAAAAAACGAGGAATATAAGCCTTATCTTGAACGTGCTTTACAATTAATAGAGCAGATTGAGCTATTCTTTATCAAATGGATTCCAGATAATCAAAATAAAGCCGCCGATGCACTTGCTCGGGATGCTATCCAAAAAAACAAAAAATAACGCAGAGCTGCCAGGAGTGTCTGATCTTTCCTGGCGGCTCTGTTTTTTTATTATCAGACTGCCCCCTCTTACTGCATCAACAAGGAACGACTCTTATCAAAAAAGAAAGCCGTTTTGTTTGCCGTTTTTCACCTCTAGTCTTTCCCTCCCCTGCCTGTCAAGTCATATACTACCTATTCTATTCATATCTATTAGTATTCAGTAATCATACATTGACGCAACAATTATGTAGTAATGAAGAATATTATGCATCTCTCATGCGCATTTAAAACCCACACCATCATGGCAGAGCAGGAAATGGAAAGGTATTAGTTGAAAGGGGTATTTATATGGTTCACACAACTTCAAACCGAATGCAGGAGATCTTTAAAAAGCAGCAGACCTATCAGTGGACAGTCCGTCAAACGACCGCTGCTTCAAGAAAAGACAAATTGATGCGTCTTGCAAAAATTATTTCTGACAATATGCAAAATATTATTGCCGCTACAATCCAGGATGTGCAAAAACCCTCCTATGAAGTTTTTAATGAAGTAGGACAGGTATTGGGCGCCATTCAGCATGCCATCAACCATATAGAACAATGGATGAAACCCGAGGAAGTGCCGGCAGCAAATCCGCTTGCGAAAGCTTTTATCGTCTATGAGCCTAAAGGTGTTGTATGTATAATCGGAGCATGGAACTTCCCATTCTCCCTTTTATTCCATCCATTAATAGATGCCATCGCAGCAGGAAATTGCGTCATTATCAAGCCATCCGAATATACCCCTGAGATTGCAGCTTTAGCTGAACGTATCCTTCCCTTGGTTTTCAGTGAGGAAGAAGTCGCTATAGTACAGGGGGACGCAGCTACTGTGAAGAATCTGCTCAAACTGCCCTTTCACCATATTTTCTTTACAGGAAGCGCTAAAGTAGGAAAAATGATTATGCAGGCAGCCGCAAAGCATCTTGCGTCCGTTACATTGGAGCTTGGCGGTAAAACACCGGCCATTGTAGACCGCGGTGTTGATCTGAATCGGGCAGCTCTGCGACTGGCATGGGGGAAAATGATGAATAGCGGGCAGACATGCCTCGCACCCGATTACTTATATTTGCACCATGAGGATGTAGAAGCATTTTCAGAAGCCTTTTCCTTCTGGGTATCAGCGTGCTATCGTGATGAAAACGGTGTTCTTCTCAGTGAGGACCGCACACAAATTGTCAACCGTATACAGTATGACCGTATTCAATCGTTATTTACAGATGCTATGGTACAGGGAGCAACAATATTAAGCGGTGGAGAATTTGATGACATTACCCTTCTTGTCGAGCCTACCTTGCTCATAAACGTAACCCCTGACATGAGACTTATGCAGGAGGAGATATTTGCTCCGCT
>DEQA01000075.1:4262-4884 GCA_002359075.1 Planococcaceae bacterium UBA3378 | reverse complement strand
CAATTTTTCAAATGCAGCTGTTATCTGCTGTGGCAATAACATACTTTCCCCTCCTCTACTTTATAGAAAAATTATATCATAAAACAATCTCCATCAAAAAAAGCCGCCAATATGGCGGCTTTTAATAAACAATCACAGCCTGTTCACCCAGCGCTTGATAGCTGGCGAAAAACTGCTTCTTATCCAATTGTACGATCCCTTTCAATGGATCCATCACTTCCACGCTTTTATCCGTGATATCGACAATAACGACGGCATGCAGGTTTGTATACATTTCATGGAATGTATTTGTGCCGGCGATATACCAGCCGCCTTTTTTACGCGGCTCCGATAAATCAAGCGTCACCCAGCTGATGACCGGAATACCGAGCTTTACATACTGCTCAATCTCTTCTGTGGAGCTGCCGCTTTTGTTTTCTGCCACAAGCCCCATTTCATGTTCTTCAATATAATCGTTTGCCGCCTGTACGATCGGACCTGCAAACGAATACGTACCTTTAGGACTGCTTGGATCACCGGCATAGTACTGGTGCGGGTCCGGACCGATTTGCCGGCTCCCTTCCTGCTGGAATGCCTGCTTTGGTAAATACTTGTCGGCCATTGTTGTTTTGTCTGTCTCCGC
>DEQA01000075.1:0-4167 GCA_002359075.1 Planococcaceae bacterium UBA3378 | reverse complement strand
TGGCCTGCCGCATTCGTTTCAATTACTACTTGCGGGCTGGAGGCATCAAAGACAATCGTTTTTTTCGTACTCCACGTCTCTTCTTCCGTATACTGTTCAGGAGTGATACGGATCAAATACGTTTTGTCGGACTGTACTTCCGGAAAAACCGCTTCGCCTTCATAGCTTATTTCTGAGCCAACCTCTTCACCGGCCTCATCATATACTTCTACCATCACATTACTGACCGCTGCACCACTGTAATACTCTACCGGCATTACAACAAGCCCTTCCGCATCTGCTTTGCTTTGTGTACCATTTCCTTGGCAGGCTGCTAATAAAAGACTAACACTAGAAATCAGAAAGAGACGCCGTTTTATCATATCTCGTTCACTTCAATTTTATCCATTCAGCATCTTCAATAAAGAAGCATTTATACCATACTAAAAATACATACACTGTCCAAATGTACCGTGCGTAGTTATGCTGACCATTATAATGGGCATCCAAATACGTAACAAGCTGTTCTGTATCAAAAAATTCCTTCGCATACTCTGCTGTAAACGCCTCTTTTACAAGATTGTAATAGCGTTCTTCACGCAACCAGTGGCGGATCGGTACAGGGAAACCAAGCTTTTTACGTTTTGCCCACTCTTCCGGCAGCTCCTCAAGTGCTGCCTGGCGGAGGGCATATTTCGTATCCGCTTCGTTTACACGGTGCTCTGTCGGAATTTTTTTCGCCATTTCCATTACCTCTTTATCAAGGAATGGTACACGCAGCTCGATGGAATGCGCCATGCTCATTTTATCTGCTTTTAATAAAATATCGCCCGGCAGCCATAAGTTGAGATCAAGATACTGCATTTTCGTTACATCATCTTCACCCGGCACTTCTGCATAAATACGTTTTGTAATATCATGTACGGAAGGCCCTTTTCGGTATTCCGGTTTCAATACATTAAAGGCATCCTTTTCATCCCACACAACCGCTTCACCAATAAAGCGCTCCTCTACCGTTTGGCCGCCCTTTTTCAGGAAGTTTGTGTAGGCATTTTTCGGTAATGCCCCGGCAAGACCGGCAATCGTTTTACGCACACCTAATGGCAGCTTCTCATATTTTTGCATTTTCGCTGAAGGCTTGTACCATTCGTACCCACCGAAAATTTCATCCGCCCCTTCGCCTGACAGAACAACAGTTACGTCTTTTCTCGCCAGCTCAGAAAGGAAATATAACGGTACGGAAGAAGGATTGGACTGTGGTTCATCCATATGCCACTGGATTGTCGGCAGCGCATTAAAGCACTCTTCTGCCGATACGTATTTGCGCTCGTTTTGAATCCCTAAAATATCCGATAAATCCTTTGCATGATTTGTTTCATTGAACATCGCCTCATAATCCGAGAAGCCGACCGAGAAGCTTTTATCCGGCTTTAATAATGCCGCAATATAGCTGGAGTCAATTCCGCCTGACAGGAAGGAGCCGACCTTTACATCTGAAATTTTGTGAGCCTTGACAGATGCGGCTACTGTCTCCCGGATATTTGCAATCGTTTCTTCCAATGAACCTTTAGAGGCACTGAACTTTTTATCCCAGTATTTTTCAATTTTCGTTATTTTACGGTTTTTAATGACCATAAAATGTCCCGGCGGCAATTTATAAACCCCTTTAAAGAAGGTTTCATCCATCGCAGAATATTGGAATGTCAAATAAGGACGAAGCGCGTCTTTATTAAATTCCTTTCTAAAAGAAGGATGCGGGAGGAAGGATTTAATTTCCGAACCGAAAATAATCGTACCGTCTGTAGTATTTTCTGTATAATAAAGCGGTTTAATACCAAAGCCGTCACGTGCAATAAATTGCAGGTCATTTTTCTTATCCCAAATACAGAAAGCAAACATACCACGCAGCTTATGAACAAGCTCAAAGCCGTATTCTGCATAGCCGTGCAGCAGTACTTCACTGTCTGAATGTGTTTTGAACCGGTATCCTTTTTCCACCAATTCAGCGCGTAACGTCATAAAATTATAGATTTCTCCATTAAATATAAGAACAATATCCCCTGCTTCATTGTACAGCGGCTGATTGGCACCCTCTGTCAAATCAATAATGCTCAATCGGCGAAATCCTAATGTCACTTGATCGTCAGCATGAATTCCACCACTGTCTGGACCGCGGTGAATAATTGTATTCATCATATTTTCAATAATTTCTTTATGATTAAGTGGATTAGTACCATTTACATATCCTATAAAACCACACATTTTCTTATAATTCCCCTTTAATATAAAAGTAAAAGACGACCCTATCTGATCGTAGGTTTCGTCAGCGTTTGCCGGCTTTCATGCCTTATCGTAATACAACTAGTAATATATCATATCTTCCTGAAAACATAAACCAAACATCAATTGACAGAATAATCAAAATTTGTTAAGTTACAAATACGTCAGATTTTTCAGACTTCAGAAAGGACCCGCATTTCTTTTTTATGTTTATTATTTCTAGGAACGACTTTGTATCCGCGGCTTTACGCACAAAAAGGCTCTTTGGACGCCTATATTTTATTATTATCGAGAAATAGGAGTTTTATTTGTTGGAATTATCTGATATTATCTAGTAATACTGAATTAAGCAGGAAGGACCAGCTTCATGGCTCCCTACTGCCCCACACTTATATAGGAAAAGGAACGATACTTTATGCAGTACTCTGATAAGATTTTAAATACGCCATCTTCATTTATCCGCAATATTTTAAAGGTAACAGGGGAACCCGATGTTATTTCATTTGCAGGGGGACTTCCAAATCCGATTTCCTTCCCGACAGAAAAGCTGCGGGAGGCAATCAACAACTCGATCGATGTGCATGGAACAAAGCTATTCCAATATTCGACGACACAAGGCTATTTACCGCTGCGTGAACTCATTGCCGCCAAATACAAAAAAACACACGGACTGGATATTCATCCCGATGAAGTATTCATTACGACTGGTTCCCAGCAGGCGCTGGAGCTGATCGGAAAAGTGCTGATCAATAAAGGCGACGGCATTATTATGGAAGCACCGGGCTATCTTGGGGCGATCCAGGCATTTACACTGGCGGAGCCAAGCTTTTACTCGGTAACGCTTGAGGAAGACGGCTTAAATATCGCAGAGCTTGAACAGCAGCTGCAAAATCCAAACGTGAAATTCATTTACACAGTACCAAATTTCCAAAATCCTACGGGAATTACGTATTCTGCTGAAAAGCGCGAAGCCATTTATGAAGTGGTAAAAAAATATGATGTAGCATTGATTGAGGATGATCCATACGGGGAGCTTCGGTTCCGCGGAGAAACATTGCCTTATATCGGCGGCGGCCGTCTGGAAAACTCGATTCTGCTCGGTTCCTTCTCAAAAACAGTGACACCAGGGATGCGCCTTGGATGGGTTGTAACGAAAAATAAGGAGCTGCTGTCCCATATCGAGACGGCAAAACAAGCAACAGACCTGCATACAAATATTTTCTCTCAATATGTCATCTACGAGTACTTGGCAAACAATGAGTACAAGGAACATGTCGAGAATATCGTTAATTTATACCGGCTACAGTCCGATGCCATGCTGCAGGCAATGGCAAAATACTTCCCGCCGGCTGTGACATATACAAAACCGGATGGCGGTATGTTCATTTGGGTCACACTTCAGGAAGGGGTTTCTGCACTGGAAGTCTTCCATGCAGCAATGGAGGCAAAAGTCGCATTTGTACCCGGCGACCCATTCTATACACACCCTGAAAATGTTAATACATTGCGCCTGAACTATACAAATTCGACACCTGAAGTGATCGAAGAAGGTATCAGACGACTTGGTGCAATCCTGCATGCCTATGCTCCTGCTGAAAAAGTAAATGCCTAATTTCTCTCCCCGCGGCTGCTTGTTCCGCGGGGATTTTTTGCGGGTTTGGGGTGAATACCCGCAGTTTGGGTTGAATTCCCCTGGTTTGAATTGAGTACCCGCGGTTTCTGTGTAAATACCCGCGAATTTCAAGCAAATACCCGCGCTTTTGCTCCAAATACCCGCGAATACCCTATTTCCCCATAAAAAACGCGTCTCCCACTGGAGACACGCTCTTTTTATGTCCGCGGTTTGACCGTTTCCATAAAGCTATATAGTTTTCCCTCAGAATCGATGCCTTTTTCACAATTTTCAAC
>DEQA01000343.1 GCA_002359075.1 Planococcaceae bacterium UBA3378 | reverse complement strand
GCACCATTCGTTAAAAGCACTAATTGATAGCGATCTTTTAGTTCGTCCAGCACCGTAAATGTGTCCTCATATAAAAACGGGGCAGCTTTACGCTCTTCCACAAATCGCTCCCCCAGCTCACGGCCGAACTCTTCATCTTCGATCCCCAGCTTCTTGAGCCCATTCGTCCATGCCTGGGTGCGGTATTGCCCGACGATTGCTTTCATTTTTTGGAATTCCGGTGTTGGATCGTCAAATCCTCCCCATAGTCCTTCAAATGGATTAATACCAATCAGCACCGTATAATCATATGTTTCATAACTTTCATAAAGTGTCCGTGCTGCTTCCCTAACGGCCGTTTCCAGCTCATCAGGTGCTATTTCATACTTTGTCGCTGCATAGTCACAAGTTTTTTCAAAGGCTGTTTTTACTGACTTTTGATCCCATAGTAATGTATCATCAAGGTCAAAAATGATTGTTTTTACTGTCATCGGTTTCGCTCCTACTCCCTCAAAATATCTCCTTCTCATTTTAGCATATTAAAGTCTTAAAATTCCGATGATTTTTAAAGGATTTTCTATATAAAAGACCCGTAAATACTCCATTGTTGCGAAGCATTTACGGGTTTGTTTAACTCTTTTTTGCTACTGCTGTCTTTGTCGAAGCTGATTCATCAGTTGCTTGATCCGTTCCTCAGCAGCCTCTGTTTCACCTTCCAACACTTTGATCGCATAGTTTTCTCCGTCATCTTGGATGTTGACGATATCCCCCTGCTTTACAGGTACATGGATATCTTCTTGATGAATGATTAATTGCTCTGTTTCATTGGGCCGCTTTAAAAAGATGGCATACTCCGCCTCAAAACGGTCGAGGGTATAGTTATTCGAGTTCACTGACAACCTCTCCTTTTGCGTTTTGTAATCTTGCAGCATCTCCGGAATTCAGCCAAATCTGCCGGTTTGCCCATTTCAGTGTACCAGGTGATTCGACTGCATCCGGGCCGCTCGCGATTGTCACCGTGGCACCTGGCTGTAATGTATAATCAGGAAATACATATACTTGATTTCCTTCCACTGACACTAACTGCCAGCCGGCCAGGTTTACCGCTTTGCCGCTGCTGTTTTTAATACTTACTAACTCCGCTTCCAAATCTTTGCTGATCATTTCGACTGTACCTTGGGACGGGGCAGCAATAGAGCTTGTGGCACCAACCCCTGTCCATTCCGCTGCATTGACTGAATATTTTTTTCCATCAGTTGCAATAACAATATGTCCGGACTCGGCTGTTCCATAAATTTTACTGCCCGCCTGCTGTAGACTTTTTACTACTTCAAAATGCGGATGTCCATATTTATTATCCTGTCCATAGCTCAAAACTGCTACTTCTGGATCGACAGCCTCTATAAAGGCGGGTGAGCTGCTTGTATTGGAACCGTGGTGTCCTGCTTTTAAGACCGTTGCTTTTACGTCCTGCGAAGACATCATTTCCTTCTCTACGTCAATTCCCGCATCCCCTGTCAATAAAAAGGACACATTATTATATACCACCTTCAGCACAATTGAAGCTTCATTATTATCAGCAGCATCTTCGTCTGCATGGAGGACGGCAACATCAAGCGCATCATCCAGCTTTACTTTCTCCCCGGTTTTCGGAACAATATAAGGAATATTCTTCTCGGCGATCAATGAGATCATCTCCTCATATGTTTGGGAGGTGTGCATTTTTCCAGAATCCATAAAATGTTTGATGGAAATGGAGTTTAAGACGGCAAGTAACCCGCCGATATGGTCAGCATCCGGATGGGTTGCCACTACATAGTCAAGGCGCTCGACCCCCTGCTCCCGGAGATAGGACACAACATTTGGCCCTTCTCCCTTCACCCCGCCATCAATGAGCATCATTTTGCCATTCGGCGACTGGATAAGGATGGCGTCCCCCTGCCCTACATCGATAAAATGAACGAGCATTTCTTTTCCGGACTGTGTAGCCGGCGCCTTTAGTTCATCCTTTACCGTTAGTCCTGTACATCCTGCAAGCAGCAGTATTAATAGCAAAAATATTCTCTTCATATTACAAATCCTTCTTCATTGGCCGGAAATTTACCCAGCCAGTTACTGTTAAAAAAGCAGAAAGCATGCTGCCGGTTACTAGAACCAAGCAGCATGCTTTCGGAGTGCTTTCTACGAGTAAAGCTCATTTAAAATATTGATTTTTTTCTTGATTGCATCCTCGAACGTCATAATATAGGCTGCAGGGTCTTTCGGGTTATGGAATTGCGTAATCTTCCCTGTTTCAGGATGCACAAATTTCGATGAAGCACCACAGCCGATACCAAGGATCGTCTGTACTTCCTCCATGATCAAAATATTATAAATGGATTCTTCTCCAGGCTTGCAGTAGCCCACGTTTTCAAGATTCCCCAAAATATTTTTCTGGCGGTATAAATAATACGGTACATAGCCGTTTTCCTTTGTCCAGTCACTTGCCATCTGCATCATTTCTGCTACTGTATCCCGGTTAGCTACCTTATATTTATCTTTATTGCGCGTCATTTCAGAAGCACGCTTGAAGCTTAACGTATGAACAGTCAAGGATTCCGGCTGCATTTTCGCTGATTCTTCCAGTGAATGCCT
>DEQA01000068.1:227-2905 GCA_002359075.1 Planococcaceae bacterium UBA3378 | reverse complement strand
CCATTTTCCTTTAACTCTTCCATGTCTGTCCGTACTTCCCCTGAAATATCCTTTGTCAAAGAGCCGTATGGCAGTACACGAATGACTGCACTGTCTTTAATTAAGCCGTTAATCAGCTGCATATTCTCTACTGAATCCGGCACCGGCTTTGTATTCGGCATGGCACAGATTGTTGTAAAACCGCCGCGGGCTGCTGCTGCTGAACCTGTTGCAATCGTCTCTTTATGCTCAAAGCCCGGTTCACGCAAATGTGTATGTACATCGACAAAGCCCGGAGACAGAAAATTCCCGCCGCCATCGATCACTTGGATAACTCCTTGTTTCTGTGGCATATCGCCGCCGATCTCTGTAATGATTCCATCTTCCACTGTAATAGAAGAAAGCTCCAGATTGCCTTGTTCCGTTAACATTTGTACATTTTGAATATACGTAATGGTCATATTATTTCCGTCCCTTCAAAATTGTTTCTAAAATCGCCATTCGGGCATACACACCATTCTTCACTTGCTGGAAGATGCGTGAGCGTTCACATTCCACCAATTCATCCGCAATTTCCACATCGCGGTTCACAGGTGCCGGATGCATAATAATGGCTCCCGGCTTCATCCGTCTTTCTCTCTCGGGTGTCAGACCGAATTCCTCGTGATAGCTATTTTTAGAGAAATTTTTGTTTACAGCGTGGCGTTCATGCTGGATACGCAGCAGCATAATTACATCGCTGTCTTCTAGTACTTCATCCCATGAATGAACCGCTTCAAAATCGCCTGCCCATTCTTCCGGGCAAAGGAACCGTACGTTCGCTCCTAAATGGGTAAGTGCGGTCGCATTCGATTTCGCCACCCGGCTGTGTGTAATATCACCGACAATCGTTATATTCAAATTTTCAAATGTTCCGAACTCTTTGCGTATTGTATATAAATCGAGCAGACTTTGAGATGGATGCTGGCCTGCACCATCCCCGGCATTAATAACCGCACACTCAATCCCCTCTAGCAATTCATTGTAATACTCATCTTCCTTAGCGCGAATAACTACCGCATCCATTCCGATCATTTCAAGCGTTTTTACCGTATCGTACATCGTTTCTCCTTTTAAAGCACTGGAAAATCCAGCGTCAAATGGAATGACTGTACAACCTACGCGATGCTCTGCCATTTCAAAGCTTGTTTTCGTACGTGTGCTCGGCTCAAAGAAAAGGTTCGCTACGTTATAAGAACGAGCCAGCTGCGGCTGTTCACCATTTTCAAATGCCTGTGCCCGGTCAAGGATGTGTAAAATTTCTTCGTTCGTTAAATGTTCCATTGATAATAAATTCTTCATGTACTCGCGCCTCCGATGTAAAACAAATAAGTTGTTACTAACTTTCTAGCTATGAAAAAGCCTCACTCCTTTTAAGAGTGAGGCAATTGAGGGTGCGACAAGCTACAGCAACATAAAAATTATGTGCCGGTCTCTTATCTTTCCCTTTGCTGCCTCTCTGGACAATCTTTAAAAGGTACTTCTATTTATTCATTATAGTCTTCCACATGTTTATCGCGTCCTGGTAAAACCAAGTTCAAAACCACACCGATCATAGCTGCAAGCGCCATTCCTTCAACGGAGAATGTTTCGTTAAAACGAACTGCTGCACCGCCGATACCTACGACGAGGATCACAGACGCAATTACCATGTTACGGTTATTACTGAAATCTACTTTACTCTCTACCAGCATACGCAGTCCGCTAGAAGCGATAATCCCGAACAGCAAGATGGAGATACCGCCTAGTACTGCTGTTGGAATTGTTGAAATCAGGGCCATCACTTTCCCAAAGAAGGATATAACAATCGCAATGACTGCTGCTCCAAGAATTACATACACAGAATAGACTCTCGTAATGGCCAGAACCCCGATATTTTCACCATATGTTGTTTTTGGGGGGCCACCGAGAAATGCACTTGCCAGTGTACCAAGGCCATCTCCCAGTAAGGAACGGTGGAGACCAGGATCTTTTACATAATTTCGGTTTACTACTTTTCCTAATACGAGCTGGTGGCCAATATGCTCCGAAATCGTCACAATGACAATCGGTACCATGGCCAGCAGGATTTTAGCTGTAATATTGAATTCATAATCTACACCCGGGATTAAAAAGTCCGGCATAGCAAACATCTTTGCTTCCTTTACTGGTGTAAAATCTACAATTCCTATTATGATTGAGTAAAGATATCCGACAATAAGTCCGAGTAAAATCGGCATAGCACTTAAAATATTTTTAAAATAGACAGTAAAGATGATGGCCGCAAACAATGTGACAAGTGCCGCTGAGAAATGCAGGCCGCTGTACTTTCCGTCTACGTTCATCGCCATATCTACAGCTGTTCCTGATATTGCTAAACCAATTACGATAATGACCGGTGCTACCACAATCGGCGGCAGTAAGCGCATCAGCCATTTATAGCCCGTCTTCCAAATTAATAAGGAGACAATCGCATATACAATACCGACTGCCATGGCACCAATCATCGCATTTCCCGGATTGACACTCATGCCTGTCTTATCCAGTCCCGCCACTAAAGTAATCGGTGTGATAAAGGCAAAGGATGAGCCTAAATATGCCGGTACTTTAAACTGTGTTACAAGCAGGAAAATGATAGTCGCAATACCGCTTGTCAATAAGGCAATGGCTGGGCTTAACCC
>DEQA01000068.1:0-168 GCA_002359075.1 Planococcaceae bacterium UBA3378 | reverse complement strand
AAGCTCAGTGTAAGCAGCTGGCCGCCCGTTGGTTTTTCGTTGATATCCAATACTGGTTTTGACATCCTCAGTTCCCCGCTTTACTTAATCTTCTTTATGAATTGTGACGATATCCTGACCATCTACTTCTTCTAAATTAACAACGATTCTTTCATGACTGGCTGTAGG
>DEQA01000135.1:1653-5377 GCA_002359075.1 Planococcaceae bacterium UBA3378 | reverse complement strand
AATTATATTCAATTAGTAAAATAATTGATATTATATTACTAGATAGAATTATAAGAAGTCATGGAAAATTAAGGGCAAAACAAGTTTCTTTTTTATAAACGAAGCGGTTTTCGCATAATGCACAAAAAAATGATGGAACGGACCAAAGATATTAATGAAATTGGCAACTTTGTACGTCTGCGGGTAGCTGAAGAAAGTGATAATCATGTAAATCCCATGCTGAAAGATAAAAGTTTTTTTGCAGCCAACTATTTTATATTTTGACCCGTCTAATCTTATAGAAGGAAAATGAAAGGAGGATACATATGAATGTAACCAAACGTATTAAATGGCCTGGCTGGGTAGTGCTTGTTCTGTTTTTTTGCATCATTACAGGAACCATCTACCATTTTACAAATACAAAAACTGAGGCTTATGTTGAAGAGAATAAAACGCTGCCACATGGCGCCTCTCCGCAGACCGATAGACCAACCGGTACTCCGGAAAAAATAGAAAATAAAAAGGAGCCTACTGATCAAGAGGAAGGGAAAACAGACCAGGATAAACAACAAGTGTCTGATGGGCAGGAGGAAAAGCTTCCTGATACGGCAACGGAGCTTGATCCGTCTGGAAAATATGTCGCCCTTACATTTGATGACGGCCCTCATCCAAAGGGAACACCGGCTATTTTGCAAACGTTGAAGGAATATAATGTGAAGGCAACCTTTTTTATGATGGGGTGCCAGGCCGAGAAATACCCTGATATGGTAAAACAAGTAGCCAATCAAGGTCATGAATTAGGGAATCATACATATAGCCATCCAAATGCAAGAAAGCGGACAACTGCCGACATGATAGAAGAGGTAAATAAGACGAATGAAATGATAGAAAGGGCTGCAGGCAAGAAACCTTTATTATTCCGACCACCTTATGGGATATATACGAGCGAATTACTAGAGTATACAGAGAATAATGGCCTTTCAACGATTCTATGGTCTGTAGATTCATTGGATTGGAAAAGTAAAAACGTCGAAGCAATCCATCAGGTCGTAACACAAAATGTCACTAACCAATCGATTGTACTGCTGCATGATATATATGCGACAACGGCAGAGGCTTTACCGCAGTTAATTCAGATGCTGCAAAAAGAAGGCTACCAGTTTGTTACGGTGTCTGAGCTGCTTGCTATGGAGAAGGAAGTGCCTAATGGTCCCTATTACGGGGCGAGGAAATAGAAGGAGTGGAAGCTATGTATCCACTCCTTTTTCTTATAGCTACAATCTCTTTTCAAGATAAAACTGCTAATAGGATCGAGAGCTCTTTTTGTTTAGTCTTTCTTTAGGAAGTGTAAAATAATTGAAGGGAAATAGAAAGTATATACGTTACTTCAAAAATATAATTAAAAAGTAACCTTTTATTTTATAAATCTATATACACGTTAATATACTTACTATTATTATAAGATTATGTACATTTTTACCTAAATAACAGGGGCGTTTTACTACTGGGGTAAAATTCTAGACGACAGAGAGGATTTTGCATCGATGGAAGAAAAAGAATTTTTCGTCCCTAACAGGGATCTTTTATATTTCTGGCTATGCCAATTAGCAGCAAAAGTAGATGCAGGTGTTGTCATTTTGGATGCCGATACCTTAGTCGTAAAGTATATAAACGATCATTTTAATCGGATTACTGAATATGAAAAAGAAGAAATTATTGGTGAGAACATTACGATTCTAAATGGAACGCTGACTGAAAAGAAGGATTTTGAAGAACTGGAGGAGGTGTTGAAGACAGGTAATCCTGTTAAGCGGCGTTTGTTTCAGTATAGGAAAAATGGAAGCGGTTTTTGGAGCGATATAACGGCGATCCCTTTTTTTGCGGATAAAAAGAATGTACAGTTTTATTTCTTCGTCCTAAAGGATGTCACAGAGATAGTGCAAATGGATACGCTTGTGCAATTAGAACGGAAACTGTATTTGTCATTAGAACAGGGCTATCAGTTATCCTGTGTATTTGAACAAATTTGCGATTATGTATCCGCTTCTTTTTACAAGCCTAACAAATGCTGCATCTTTTTAGTGGAGGACAATAGACTGTGGGTGCTAACACAAAGTTCAATTCCCGAAGAATTTAAAAACAGCCTGAATAATCTCGATTTACGCCGTTACTTAGTTGATGAAAAGACGAGCCGCTTTTTAAGAGAGCCTGTTTTAAACTCGAATATTCAGGAACATGAGGGATGGCGCCATTTACATTCAGTATTGAAAAAATATGGGCTTGCGGCGTCCTGGAGTCAGCCGATTAAAAATCATGCAGGACAGACTGTCGGTATTTTCTCGATGTACTTTGAAGAACCAATCATACCGCGCCCGGCTGATTATATATTTTTGGACCGGCTTGCTCCGATCGTGACACTTGCCCTTCAATATTTCAAGCAAAAGAGTGAAATTTTACAGCTTGCCTTTTACGATGAAAAAACCGGCCTCCGCAATAGTGCAAGCTTTGAAAAGGAAATGGCAAATCTCAGAGAGCAAAAAAGAAGCGGTATTATTTATATTATGGAAGCGACAGAGCATCAATATATTGTTGATTTATATGGACGAGCGGGCGGGGATGCGCTGTTGAAGCAGCTGGCAGTTCGATTGGGCACCATCCCGGGGTTCGAGGAAGCGGTGATTGCCCGCTATACGAGCTCTTCCATTATCGCTGCTATGTTAACTGAACAGCCAAATGAGGAAATATTACGGCCATATATTGATGACTTAACATTTGATCCTTATATCATTGATGGGAAAAATGTGTCCATCACCTTAAAAATAGGGGCAGCTGTATTTACGGACGAAATGACAGGGGCCAAAGCCATTCAACATGCAGATACGGCCTTATTGTCTGCCTCGAAGCTGCCGGGTACCATTATGCGCTTTTATGAGGAATCGCAAAGGCAGTCCATTGAAAAGGAGCTGGAAGTATTAACGCTTTTTGCCGGTGCTCTGAAAAACAAAGAAATTTATCCGATGCTGCAGCCGAAAGTGGATATCCAGACAGGAAAAATTGTTGGATTTGAAGCGTTGGCAAGGTGGGAAACAGCTGAACTAGGCTTTGTATCCCCTGATATATTCATTCCTCTTGGAGAAAAGACAGGAAATATCCATAAAGTGGACAGAACGATTTTAAAGGCGGTCCTTGCTTGGCAGCGAAAGCGGAAAAAACAGGGGAAGCGTCTGTTTCCTGTGGCGGTAAATATTTCAGCCAACCACTTTTACTATCCTCGTTTTGTAGAGAATATTGAAAAGCTAATAAAGGAATATGAAGTAGAGCCAAAGTATTTGATATTGGAAATTACAGAAAGCAACGAATTGGAAAATGTATCCTGTGCAAAACGCAATATTTGCAAGTTGCGGGATATTGGAATTGCAACATCGATGGATGATTTCGGTGTCGGCTATTCATCTCTTAGCTATTTGCAGGAGCTGCCTTTTGAGGAAATCAAGATTGACAAAAGCTTTACAGATTCCATTGCAGAGCCCCGTATGTATGCGGTTGTAAAAACGATCATTCAGCTGGCGGCAGGTTTAGACATGAAATCCGTAGCAGAGGGCGTTGAAACAAAGGCCCAGCATGAAGAGCTGAAAAAAATCGGCTGCACGATCGGCCAGGGCTACTATTATTATAAACCGATGAAACTAGCAGAGGTTGATTCCCTTCTGTTGCAGTACGAGGAAAACCGTGAGTAAATTCACGG
>DEQA01000135.1:0-1633 GCA_002359075.1 Planococcaceae bacterium UBA3378 | reverse complement strand
TTTTTTCTTTTTCACACTTTAGGCGCTTATCGCATAAGATAGGGCGAGAAATAGGAAGGGAGAGGCGTCGGTGAAAAGACTACGTCAGATTGTAACGAAGGCGGTCATTGCGAAGGGTAAGAAAAGAACGGAACAGGAGGAGCTGCTAAAGCCTCCTAACACACCGACAAATATATTAGGTTGCTGGGTCATCAACCACCAATACCAAGCAAAAAAAGTAGGAAACTTTGTCGATGTATCCGGGAAGTTTGATGTGAATGTCTGGTATGCCTACAGTAATCATTCAAAAACGGCAGTATACACAGAAACGGTTCCATACCGGGATCGCATTAAATTACATTACCGTGATGATGAAGTAGGCGATTCCAATGATGTGCATGCACGTGTTATTCAGCAGCCTAACTGTATTGAGGCAGTCATCGCACCATGCGGCGAAAAAATCAAAGTGTTGGTAGAGCGTGAGTTTTTGGTAGAGGTTGTAGGAGAGACGAAAGTCTGCATTCATGTTCATCCGCTAGATTTTGAGGAAGAATGGACATTTGAGGACGAGAGTACCTCCTCCAGCAGTTCGAGCAGCTCCAGTAGTTCCAGCAGCTCGGATAATCATAATCATATTATTGAATCTTCATCGTTTGATTAAGCAAAAAGGGGTCTCTCAAAAACTTTTGGGAAGACCCCTTTTCTTGTTATAATGAAGGGTATTACTAAATGTAAAGAGGTTAGATTATGTACACCCCAATGATGCAGCAATATTTATTGATTAAAGAAGATTACAAGGATGCCTTTCTGTTTTTCCGGTTAGGCGACTTTTATGAAATGTTTTTTGATGATGCAGAGAAAGCATCGCAAATTCTGGAGATTACATTGACAGGAAGAGATGCAGGTGGCAAGGAGCGCATCCCGATGTGCGGGGTCCCTTATCATTCTGCAAAGAACTATATTGAAACCCTCGTGGCAAAAGGGTATAAGGTAGCGATTTGTGAACAAACAGAAGATCCAAAGCAGGCAAAAGGCGTAGTGAAGCGCGAGGTTGTCCAGCTGATTACCCCCGGGACGATTACAGAAGGAAAGACCATTGACAGTAAAACGAATCATTTCCTCGCTTGTGCGGAGCGGATAAATGAAAATGAGCTTGCGTTTGCCTACCTGGATGTTTCAACAGGTGAAGCGCATGCCCAAATTATTGAAGGCGGCGTAAAGGAATGTATCCAGCAGCTGCATAGCCTCTCAATCCGTGAAGTAATTACGGCAGAAGAATTGCAGCTTGAGATGGCCGAGCTTGCAGGAACAGCCGGTATTGTCATCTCGCTTGAACAGGAGGAAATCGCAGAACATACGGTAGATGCCTATTTAAAAGAGTTACCGGATCAGGTCAAACCGGCCGCTCGCCGGCTGCTGCAATATGTGGAGCGGACACAAATGCGCTCGCTTTCGCACTTGCAGGCATTTACGTATACGGAGACAAAGCAATTTTTACGCATTGATACGAATTCAAAGCGCAATCTGGAATTGATTCAATCGATCAGAGGCGGAGATCAAAAAGGAACGCTTCTATGGCTGCTTGATGAAACCGTAACAGCAATGGGCGGACGAAAATTAAAGCAATGGCTGCACCAGCCGCTTGCAACAAGAA
>DEQA01000132.1 GCA_002359075.1 Planococcaceae bacterium UBA3378 | reverse complement strand
CCCATATTTAAATATATCTAATTTAACGATATTAAAACAACGTAAAATAGGTATTTATGCATATAAATGTTATAAGTTTGATTAAAGATTATAAGAGTTAAGTCTTTAAAGAATAAACTTAATATTTCCTTTAGGATTTTTGTAGGTGTTTAGTATGTAGTGTGGTATGATTTATTATCAGAATAGTTTTTCTAATAATATCCATTTTGAGGTGAAGGAGGAAATTGAGATAGCTTTTTGAGGGATTTTGTAACCTTACATTAATTCTTTGTTTTGAATTACCCCATTTTATTATGTAGGAGATTAATATGAAAAGTGTGAAGGGTAAGATTTTAGTAAGTTTTTCGGTTGTTTTAGCAATATTGGTTGGCATGGCTGCCTATAGTTACATGACAATCCGTTCGATTTCCAATGAAGTAAACGAAGTAACATCTAATGATATGAAGTTCTTGGAATCTGCAAATTCTATGACATTTAGTGTAGCAAACAGGGCAAAAATTGCACGGGACTATATTCTTTTTAATCGTGAAGAGTTCAAAGAACAATTTTCAGCTGAAACGCAAGCAGCTATTGAGAAAGAATCGATCCTACAAGAAGCCGTTGAAAGTGGACGTATTTCAAAAGAAATTGAAACAGCGCTAGAAGATGCGGATGAAAAGACTATTAAATGGAGAAAGCTTGTGACGGAAGAGATTATCCCTCTATATGACAGCGGGGATCAAGAAGCGGCGATCAAGTTAATGGAAGAAGAATGTCTTCCATATAGCCAAGCTGCTATAGAGGCATGGGTAAAGGTAGTAGAAATTCAAAATAGCATTACAAATTCCCGTACTGATGAAGTGCTGTCTTCAGCAGCGGTTTCAAAGGCTGTCCTTATTATTTCTTCCTTGATCGCTATTATTCTTGCCGTCATGATCGCGTTATATAATGCCAGAAACATTTCAAATGGGATTAAGATAGTTGTTGAACGTTTAGAAGCTATTGCTAAGGGAGATCTCAGAGGGGAATTATTGAAATCTAAATCGAAAGACGAAATTGGACGATTAGCTACTGCATCCAATACAATGATTGCTGATTTGAACACTTTGATGATTAGAGTGGCGAAAACTTCAGAACGGGTAGCCAACTCTTCTGAACAATTTACTGTCTCAGCGGAACAATCTTCCTTTAGAACAGCACAAGTAACGGAATCTATTCAGAATATCGCCTATGGTTCTGAAATAGCTTCACAAAAAGTGGAGGATTCTGTACTTGCTGTAGGGGAAATGACGCTGGAAGTCCAACGAATCGCTGAATCTTCGGTTGATGTGTCCCAAGAGTCACAAAACACAAAAAATCAAGCAAATGAAGGAAATGCGCTTATACAGAAAGCCATACACCAGATGCAATCCATCCAAAACTCTGTTAGAACAACGTCAAAGCTTGTTATGAATCTTGAAGAGCGTTCCACAGAAATCGGTCAAATTGTTGATGTTATAACAGGCATTGCCGATCAAACGAATCTATTAGCACTTAATGCGTCTATTGAAGCTGCACGTGCAGGAGAACATGGACGTGGATTTGCTGTCGTTGCAGGTGAAGTCAGTAAGCTGGCTGAACAATCGAAAAAATCGGCTGAACAAATTGCCGGTCTGATCCATCATATTCAAAGCGATACGAATGAAGCTGTTCATGCTATGAACCAAGGAACAGGGGAAGCAGAGGCAGGAACAAGAGTGATCAGCGAGGCAGGACAAGCATTCGGAAGAATACTGGCATCCATCAATTTAGTATCCGAAAAAATGATAGAAGTTTCTTCTTCTGCCAAACAGATGGCCGGAACAGCCCAACAGGTGGATGATTCAATAACCTCTTTAACTGATATCGCACAAAAAACATCTGCAAATGCTCAAAATGTAGCCGGGGTATCAAAAGAACAACTTGCATCCATACATGAGATAGCTAATTCTGCTGCTTCATTGAATCGTCTATCTGAAGAATTACAAACGGAGCTTAAAAAGTTTATATTTTAGATAACAGCAGAAGTAACTACTCAGCCTCTATAAAAAATTCTGTCCCCTAGATTACATATTCCACTACGGGCGGAAGGTTTCCGCGGATATTTATTATGATGTTTAGAGTTATTTGACTGGCTGATTTGTTGTGCCATGCAGTAAGTGGACACTATTAATAGATAAAAAATGGGAGTATCAGGTTGAGCGAACACCACGATACTCCCTTTAGTTTAGGACTAGTAAGTGCTGCATTCAATCGTTGCAACAGGGGATAGGTAAAATTAGCTGTAAGCTCCTTTACCATAATTTTTATGGTGAATGTCTGTAAATGCTTGAATCATATGTTGGCGAAATTGTTCTGATACGTAAGAATACTTTTTGTTTTTTAACCAAGCGAATCCCACCATCTGATAACAATGGCTATTTTTCAAACGAATGATTTTGGTATTTTCCAGTTGTTCTCCCAAAAATGAATATTGCGGATAAAATGTAACCCCTTGTCCTTCATTAACAAGTTGTAAAACAATCGACATTTCCGTTCCTTCAAATATAATGTTTGGTGTAAATCCTGCTTGCAGGCAGCATTTTTCAAACATGCTGATCGATTCTAATCCGGATTTATATCCTATAAAACGTTCGTTTTTTGCTTCAAGTAAATCAATTTCATCAAATTGAGCGAGTCTATGATTTTTAGGAACAATCAAATCCAACCGTTCCTTTAAGACGGGCAACCATTCAATATCAGGTCCTGTAATAGGGGTATTGGAAACACACAGCTCGATTTCTCCACTGATCAGACGCTCTTTTGCTATTATATCGGGCAGGATGGATTGCTGAATTTTAATATTCGGTCTGCGTTCATAAAAGCTTCTAAATATAGGCGGCAGTATCGTGGAACTCATCACACTAATGGACACCCGGTCTTCTTCTATATCAGCCATTTCCAGTATTTCTTCATGCGCATCCTGTAATATTCCTAATGCGCGCTCTACTTCTTTTGCATAATATTTTCCATAACGGTTCAAGGAGATTTTCTTGCCATTTCGATCAAATAAGGCAACGCCCAATTCATCTTCTAATTTGGCAATCGTTTTACTTAATGAGGATTGGGTAATGTTTAAAGAGAGTGCAGCCTGAGACATATGCTCGGTTTTCGCAACAGCTAGAAAATAGTGTAATTGTAATAATTGCATATTATCTCCCCTTATGTATCTAAGTGAATATGTATATTCGTTTAGATATATTGTACCGATTTTGATAGAGGTTTACGATAATTATGCAGTTTGATAATTTGTCACATAGAT
Source organism: Planococcaceae bacterium UBA3378 (assembly GCA_002359075.1). Taxonomy (GTDB): domain Bacteria; phylum Bacillota; class Bacilli; order Bacillales_A; family Planococcaceae; genus Lysinibacillus_B. Next base: position 4,542 of record DEQA01000132.1, on the reverse strand, counting down.
AGAATGTAACTTTAGAGGAGTGTCTACCCATGAAAATTAAAGCAGCAGTTACCCCTGGACAAGGTCAAGACTTTATCCTTGAAGAAGTAGAGTTAGCGGCACCGAAAGCAAATGAAGTGTTAGTGAAAATCGTTGCTACAGGTGTTTGTCACACAGACGCAGTTGCACGTGATGCAGCCATCGCACCACTACCGGCTGTACTTGGCCATGAAGGCGCAGGTATTGTAGAGGAAGTCGGGGAAGGGGTTACACGTTTAGCAAAAGGGGATCATGTTGTATTGTCATTCGCCCATTGCGGCCATTGTGATAACTGTTTAACAGGCCATCCAACAGTTTGCGAAACATTCAATGACTTAAATTTTGGCGGCGTGAATGATGATCATACTCATCGTTTATCAAAAGACGGGCAGCAGCTTTCAACATTCTTCGGTCAATCTTCTTTCGGTACATTTGCCGTTGCTCATGAGCGTAATGTTGTCAAAGTAGATAAAGATGTAGATTTGGCATTGCTTGGTCCTTTAGGCTGTGGGATTCAAACAGGTGCAGGGACTGTTTTAAATAAACTTAAGCCTGAATTCGGCTCCACAATTGCCATTTATGGTGCAGGCGCAGTTGGGTTAAGTGCTATTATGGCCGCGAAAATTGTAGGCTGTAAAACAATTATTGCCGTTGATGTACATGATTCACGCCTGGAACTGGCAAAAGAACTCGGGGCAACTCATACATTTAACGGATCAAAAGTAGATGTTGTAAAAGAAATCAAAGAATTAACGAACGGTGGTACAAAGTACGCTGTCGATACAACAGGCGTTCCACCGGTTGTCCGACAATGTTTACAAGCATTACGTCCGCTTGGCATTGCTGCGATCGTTGGTGTTACACCAGAAATGAATATTGATGTGCATAATGATTTAATGGCTGAAGGAAAAACAATGGTAGGGGTAATCGAAGGCGATTCAGTGCCGAATGTCTTTATTCCGCAGTTGGTTGATTACTACAAGGCAGGCCAATTCCCATTTGATAAATTAGTGAAATTCTATGACTTCGACCAAATTAATGAAGCATTTGTAGCATCAAAAACCGGTGAGGCCATTAAACCGATTCTTCGTATTCAATAATAGTTTACAATGTTTGAGAATAAGTGCGGACAAATTGCCGATTTGGAAACAATATAAATAGCTAAGCTGTTTTATAAAATCTAATATATAGCTAAAACAAAAACTCCATTTGAAAAAATGGAGTTTTGCATTTATTTATAAAAAGATAACAGCCTTTTTACACCGGCTGCAAAGTACGTTCTTCTGCAAGTTTATTATATAGGGCTGTGTCTTCTTCATATAAATCCTTATAGGTAGCCAGGCTATGTTTTTTAATGAATTCGAATGTAAAGCTATCGACAAGGCCGGCTGTTTCGTTTAAATATTTTGCATTGCGCCAGGCCGTTTCTTCGAAAGTAATATCCATTTGCTGTTCTTCAAGTAATACAGATAAAAGATCGATATTCGTATAAAGCTCTCTTGGGGAATGGCTGTTTTTTATGTCGAGTATTTCAAGTGTCCGTTCTAGTGAATCCTGTAATGCTTCACGGTCTATGGCATGGCCGAGTTCGTGCATTGTTAATGTTTTCACATATTGCTCGAACGGTATAGCTGCCTGCATTTCCTTCCATGCTTCCACAAGGCGTTTTTTATCATATCCTACATAGTCACCGATAAAGTTATAGCTCATATTAATGCCGCATTCATCCTTTTTCAGCTCGGTATTCATACCTACTGCTTTGATTGTCGAAAGGATCAGCTGACGAAGGTTTTTTTCTTTATAGTTGTCTTGCATGTAGTCTCTCATTTCTCCCTCTATATTTAAATAAATTATCATATTAGTAAATAATATATGAAAGCTGATTAAATATATACCATAATTTGAGACTTTTCAACTGTTTTGATTTCAAGGGAAATGGGTAAGAGAGGGAATGCAAAAATCACCATAAAGAAAAGAGGCATTTGCAGCTGCCTTAACAGTTGCAAATGCCTCTTTTTGATTGACGTGTTTTTTAGTGTGTCTACTAGTATCAGATTATAGTGGAATCACTGGCATCATTCAACTAGGTACACTCATACAGTAATTCGTATGATTTTAGTGTGTTGTTGTATTAGTCGTTGTTTTTGTTGTTAGAACGGCTGCGGCTGCTTGCTTCTCCGCCTTTACGGCCTGCTTCTTCACGGCTCATTTTACCGTTGTTGCTGCCATTGTTGTTGTCGCCATTGTTGTTATTATTGTTTTGAGTAGCTTCTCCGCCTTTGCGGCCGATTTCTTCATAGAATTCTTGACCGTGATTGTCAGCAGTAGCTTCTCCGCCTTTACGGCCGATTTCTTGGTAAAATTCTTTGTCGTGGTTTTCAGCAGTAGCTTCTCCGCCTTTGCGGCCGATCTCTTCATAAAACTCGCGACCATGATTGTTGGAGGTAGCTTCTCCGCCTTTACGACCTGCTTCTTGAACTGTCATGTTTTCGTTTTCGTTGTTATTGCGTTTGTTAGCCATTTGTAATTCCTCCTAATGTTTATTAGCTTATATTGTTAAGCTTACATGTTATATTCCCAGGAGAAGACGGGGTAAACATTGTGCTGAAAAATATTGGCCGCGGTCCTGGCATTTTTATGGGCAAAAACCGCGTCATCACTAGGGTTTACAGGAGAATATTACAATTGTATTTCACTTATGATTTAGTAATATTTATCGTCTTTGTAGCGGTATCGACCGTTCCGATCCCTCCGATAGAGAAGGTGAAAATCGGCTGGGTATGCCCGAAATCTACATTATAAAGGACGGGAATCGTTTTCAGGACAGGGTGTTTGTCCAAAATAAAATGCAGCTGCTCTTCGGTCATATTGGAGACACGCTGGAATCTTCCAATAACAAGAGCTTTAACGGAACCGCATGCCTGCAGAAGGGAAGTAAGATCCCGGGCAAACAGTTCCGGTGTCACCATATCATCATCTTCAACGAACAGAATGGCGTTCGTTAGCTCCGGCATATAAGGAGTTCCTTGAAGAAGATTCAGCGTACAGAGATTGCCGCCCCAAATCGTTCCTTTTGCTGTTCCTTCATTATAGGTCTTCCATTCTGTTTTCTCGAAGTGTCGATTAATCTCGTCTGCATACCATGCATCATCACTCCATTGGGAGGAGGCAGCAAGCGGGTAGGGAGCCCCTTGGGTAACGGCAGATAGAAAGGCGTTTGTCTGGTAGTCCTGAGCCTTTTCCATCTGGAAGCTTGAAAAGTGCGGACCGGAATAGGTCACAAAACCGCAGCGGGCGGTAATGGCCGTAGCAAGGGCGGTAATATCACTGTAGCCACAGAAGACTTTAGGATTGTTGGAAATGAGTTCGTAGTCAAGATAAGGGAGCAACTCATTGCTGTTAAAGCCGCCGATCACCGTTAAAATAGCTTTAACATGCGGATCAGCAAAGGCTGCATGTATATCCTCTACACGCTGTTCAATGGAAGAAGAGTGGTGTAGATCGTCCTCGAAAATATGGTTGCCAAAGCTCACGTGAAAACCAAGCTGCTCTAAACGCGTTTTTGCTAATTCAATGCCTTCCTTCGATAGAATCGAAGCATTGCGGCTCGGAGCGATGACGCGGATTTCATCGCCGGGCTGCAGTGGTTCAGGTATTCTCATAGAAATATCCCCTTTATCGGAAAATAAGAAAAATTTTCCTTTTGACTGTTTATTATAATAGGGGCTTACTTTTCTGTCCATAAGAAAAAAACCAAATAGCGTCTTGACGCTATTTGGGTGTGGAAGGGGATAAAGGCAGCAGGACGGCTTCTCGTTCCTTTACATAGCGGATGCCGGCCTGTTCCATTTGCGGCATATAAGCCTCTATATTATCGTTATAGTGCATGGCATAAATCAAATGATGATATTTTTTCGGATAATAGGCGAGTACATCCTGAAACTGGGCATGTACACCATTAAATGTAAAGCTTGTATCCTGAAAAATCGCGAGTGTATCTTCATTTACAAAACGCAGCAGATTGGCTTTGCGCAAATCCTTCATATCGCTTGGAAACAGCACATTGCCGAGCGGACCGTGAATAAAAAGTCCAGAGCTGACAAGACCTTTTGCATGGCAATGGGTCGTATCGAAAATCTGCAGCTTTACTCCTTCAAAGTCAATATCGTCTTGATCGCTTACGATCGTAAAGTCGCAAAAATCATCGACAGTACGCCCCTGGTTGTCCAAAGCAGCAGCAAGCAGCCTGCGTAATTGAAGATAGACGCTTTCGTGAACAAAAACAGGCGTTTTTTCGGGCATATGCTGCCCGTCTGCAAATTGCCAGAATCGCTGCATCACAAGCTCCTCAAGACCACCGACATGGTCAAAATGCAGGTGTGAAATCCAGACAGCATCTATATCGGTATAAGTATATCCGGCTTTTTTCAAACTTTCACGAAGGGTCGTGCCTGCATCGATCAGCAGCTTCTTAGTGCCGATTTCCGCCATGTAATTATTATGATAGAAACGCTCTGTAAATGC
>DEQA01000153.1:1469-4486 GCA_002359075.1 Planococcaceae bacterium UBA3378 | reverse complement strand
TCACTAATCCTTTAAACAGAAGTTACTACTAAAAACTCTACATCTTCATGAAACTCATTTTTCCAATAATGTTTTTGTGTAGCATCCAGCATTTTTGATTGATGTGCGTTGAGTAAATAACTTTTCCCTTCAATTGTTACAGTCAGCTTTCCTGCTAACACATACAAAAATTCATATCCGAGGTGGGAGATTTCCTCCCCGATGTTTTCTGAGGGCCTTAGTAAAACCTTCATTGCTTTAAAGTTTGCCTGGGGAAAGTGATGAGACAAATCCTGATAATGAAAGGGGTATGCTGCATCCTTTGAGATGCCGTTAAAGAAAATACTTGGATGTACTTCTAAATATGTACTTATTTTTCGTAAGGTTTCTAAAGTGGCATTTGTTTTATTTAATTCTAGTTGTGATAAGAAGCTTATCGATACCCCGGTGGCAGTAGCTACTTCCTTCAGGGTTCTATTTTTTTCTTTTCGAATCAGTCGAATCTGGCTTCCTAAATTATTTGTCATCTGGCTACCTCCTATTTCTCCTATTATAGTTTCTTTTATTACTCTAAACAAATATTGACTAAATGTTCAGAAAAATATAACATTTAAATTGAAGTATTACTTCAATTTAATAGGGGGTGTTTTGGATGAACAAAAGTCAACAAACTAAGGTATGGATTGCTAGTTTGGTAGGAAGTGCGATTGAATGGTTTGATTATTTTCTCTATGGTACAGTAGCTGCCCTTGTATTTAGTCAGGTTTTCTTTGTGTCGGAGGATGCAACGGTTGGACTTCTGCTTTCCTATGCTTCACTTGCATTAGCTTTCTTCATTCGTCCATTTGGGGGAATTATTTTTAGTCATATTGGGGATCGTGTTGGGCGGAAGAAAACATTGGTTATGACACTTTCATTAATGGGAGCGGCAACATTTTTAATGGGCATTTTGCCGACATACCAGGCAATTGGTGTAGCCGCTCCTGTTTTATTAGTAACACTACGGTTGATTCAAGGGATAGGTATTGGTGGAGAATGGGGGGGTGCTTTGTTACTGGCTGTCGAATACGCCCCTAAGGAAAAGCGGGGGCTATTTGGTGCCATTCCACAGATGGGTGTCACAATTGGGATGTTTTTAGGGACAGGTGTGTTAACGTTTATCACATCCGTTGTATCTACAGAGGCCTTTGTTTCATGGGGTTGGCGTATTCCGTTTTTACTTAGTGCGCTATTGGTTGTATTTGGATTATGGATTCGAAAAGGCATTGATGAAACACCGTCCTTTAAACAAGTACAAGAGTCGGGTGACATTCCAAAACTGCCGATTGTCGATACCCTGCGCTACTATTGGCGCGAGGTTTTGATTGCAATCGGGGGGAAAGTAGTGGAAACGGCACCGTTTTATATTTTCGGAACATTTATCGTATCGTATGCAACAAATAATTTAGGATTTAGCAATACAGAAGTACTGATTGCAGTGATGATTGCTACCATCATAACAACGATATTAATTCCAATTATGGGGAACGCATCGGATAAAATCGGACGTAAAAAAATGTATATAGCGGGGACGGTTGCTATGATTTTATATGCCTTTCCGTACTTTTGGCTGCTTGAACAAAGAACATTCTTCACATTAATTGTGGCAACGGTGATTGGGTTAGGAATTATTTGGGCACCGATTACAGCGGTGCTTGGAACGATGTTCTCGGAAATATTTGAGGCGAAAGTGCGCTATACAGGTGTTTCATTAGGCTACCAAATCGGTGCGGCAGCGGCAGGTGGCACCGCTCCATTAGTTGCGACTGCCTTACTAGTAAAGTTTGATAATTCGTTTGTACCAATTGCAATTTATATTATATTTACCGCAGTTATTTCATTAATTGCTGTTGGGGCAGTGCGAGAACGCAGTCAACAAGAGCTTGATGAAATTATGGAAGAGTCAATAGAGAAAACACAATATTCGTCAAAAGCTAAAAATATAAACATCTAGAATAAAGGAGACAATTATGCTTATTTTAAATGAACAGCAAATCCAATCATTTTATGGAATGGAAGATGCAATAAAAGATGTAAAGCGTATCCTTCACTCAAAATATCAGAATAAGATTGAAACACCGTTTCGAACTGTAATTGAATTTCCAGAAAAAGAGGCATCCGTTCTATATATGCCAAGTGCAGATATAAGCCAAGAATATACAACGAGTAAGATAGTTTCCATATTCCCGAAAAACACTATAGATGCACTTCCAACAACTCAAGGAGTAACATTGCTTACAAGCGCAGAGAATGGAAAACATTTAGCATTAATGAACGCTTCTTATTTAACGCGTCTGCGTACTGGTGCAATGACTGCCATTGCGACGGATTTTCTTGCAAGAAAGAATGCATCTGTATTAACGATGATTGGCACAGGAGGTATGGCATTGGAACAGATTGTCGGTGTGCTTGCTGTGCGTGAAATTAAAAGAGTGTATTTGTATAATCCTACTCAGAAGAAGGCCAGCGTTTTAAAAGAACAACTTGAGAAAATGTATGGGGACGTTTCGCTTGAAGTAATAGATAGTGTGGAAGAAGCCACAATTCAATCGGATATTATCAATTGTGCAACTCGATCACTTGAAAAGGTATTTCATGCCGAGACAGTAAAAAAAGGAACGCATATTAACGGCGTTGGTTCTTATTTGCCGCATATGCGGGAAATCGACCCGGCGTTAATCACTAAAGAGAATAAAGTTGTGGTAGATGATATACATGGTGTTATGGAAGAAGCTGGAGAGTTTATATTTGCCGACAAAACGGGGAACTGGTCTTTTGATGATATCCACAGCACACTTGAACAACTGGTTATCCATGAAAAAACGGGGAGAGTATATGAGGAGGAAATTACTATTTTCAAATCTGTTGGGGCGGCCTATTATGATTTGGCAGTAGCGATCGGCGTATACAAAAAGGCTTTACAGCAAAAAAATATAGGTGTAATGGTTGAAATTTAATTTTAGGAGAAAAGTGTAGGTACCTGTTACCTGCACTTTTTT
>DEQA01000153.1:482-1367 GCA_002359075.1 Planococcaceae bacterium UBA3378 | reverse complement strand
TTTTAGTAAAAACATTCGTATTTAAAAGAAAAACGTTCATTTGTTTCCGTCAAAATACGTGTTATTCTTCTGTCAGAAATGGTACACTGTACATGAATATATTTGAAAAGAGGGAATCTTAGTGAAAATCGCTATTTCTTCAGACCATGGCGGCAATAACCTCCGCAAAGAGATTATGGCCTTACTGGATGAGTTACACATCAGCTACGAGGATTTTGGACCAACGACAAACGATTCAGTAGACTACCCGGATTATGCAAAGCCTGTTGCCGAAAAGGTGGCAGCTGGTGAATTCGACCGCGGTATCCTAATCTGCGGTACAGGTATTGGTGTTTCGATTGCGGCCAATAAAGTGAAGGGGATTCGTTGTGCACTTGTACACGATGTCTTCTCTGCAAAAGCAACTCGCTGCCATAATGACTCAAATGTTCTGGCGATGGGTGAGCGTGTAATCGGACCGGGTCTTGCAAGAGAGATCGTCACGACTTGGCTGAATACGGATTTCGAAGGCGGACGCCATACGCGACGCATCGAGAAGATTTCTGAATTGGAGGGGTAATTGCGTATGACTTTACAGCAGGTGAAGCAAGACATTGCCGCATTGTTACGTGAAGTTGAACAGCAAGTAACCTTTCAGCCAAAGCAGCTACTTGTCATCGGTTGCTCCACCTCGGAAGTAGTAGGGGAGAAAATCGGAACAGCGGGTGCAGTAGAAGTTGCACAAACTTTATATGACGAGCTGGACCGCTTTGCAAAAAAACATGATCTTTATTTAGTTTTTCAAGGCTGTGAGCATATCAATCGGGCACTTACGCTTGAGCGGGCTGCCGCAGAAAAATACCGTTTAGAGCCTGTGACGATCGTTCCGGTCAGAACGGCTGGGGG
>DEQA01000153.1:0-392 GCA_002359075.1 Planococcaceae bacterium UBA3378 | reverse complement strand
ATTGATATCGGCCAAACATTAATTGGCATGCATTTAAAAATGGTAGCAGTTCCAATCCGTACATCGGTAAAGAGAATAGGAGAAGCGGTTGTTACAGTAGCAACGACACGGCCGAAGCTGATCGGCGGGGCACGTGCACAGTACGAGCTGTAGCAAAAAAGCTGTAAAATTAAATTTTAGGGGGATTTATTGATTATGGCATTTGAAAAATTAGCTGCACAGGATAAGGCAGTATTAGAGGGAATTTTAGCAGAGAAAAAACGTCAAAACTCGAACATTGAGCTGATTGCTTCTGAAAACTTCGTATCGGAAGCTGTAATGGAAGCACAAGGCTCATACCTTACAAATAAATATGCAGAAGGCTATCCGGGCAAACGCTACTATGGCGGCTG
>DEQA01000152.1:882-9673 GCA_002359075.1 Planococcaceae bacterium UBA3378 | reverse complement strand
ATGAAAATGGAGCCGGTGAAAAAGGGAATTGATATGCTAATGCCAACTGCGGACCCGGAAAGCGGTATCGACTTTGCGGAAGCTATTTTAACAACAGATACAGTAATGAAAAATATATCGTATGTAACAACCATTGATGGCAAGGAAGTAATCATATCAGGAACAGCAAAAGGGTCAGGTATGATCGAGCCGAATATGGCGACAATGCTTGGTTTTATCACAACAGACGCTGCTATTGAATCAGCAGATCTTCAACAGGCATTATCCGCGATTACCAATATAACCTTCAATGCGATTACTGTAGATGGTGATACATCGACAAATGATATGGTGATCGTAATGGCAAACGGATTGGCTGGAAATGAGACGCTGACACCGGCACATCCTGACTGGGAAAGCTTTTATTCAGCACTGCGGCTAGTAGCGGAAGACTTGGCAAAATCGATTGCCCGTGACGGAGAAGGAGCAACAAAGCTGATTGAGGTAGAGGTGGAAGGCGCGGTTTCTGATGAAGAAGCACGCAAAATCGCCAAGACAGTTGTAGGATCTCCATTAGTGAAGACAGCTGTTTTTGGCTGTGATGCCAACTGGGGACGTATTATTGCAGCGGTAGGATACAGCGGGGCAACAGTAGATCCCTATCGCATTACGATCAAAATCGGCGGGACTACGATGGTGGAAAATGGGGAGCCCGTTTCTTTTTCGGAAGAGGAGCTCATTGAAATTTTGAAGCAGGAAGAAGTCAAGATTGACGTGTCGCTGGGGGTAGGAGCAGGGCACGGATTTGCATGGGGGTGCGATTTAACATATGACTATGTCCAAATCAACGCATCATACCGCTCGTAAAATAGTAGTGAAGCTTGGAGGTAGTGCGTTAGAAGGCTTGAATGAAGCCTTCTTTCGCAATTTCAAGGCACTTCAGAGCGAAGGGTATGAAGTCATTATTACTCATGGCGGCGGTCCGGCCATTAATCGGGCACTGAAAAAAGAAAAGATAGAGTCCTATACTGTAAATGGGCTGCGTGTCACTAGTGAAGAAATGATAGATATTGTACAATTTACATTAATCGGTAAAGTTAACCCGGCACTTGTTCAACAATTAAATGCAGCAGGCATACCGGCAATTGGATTAAGCGGCTTTGATGCAGCACTATTAGAAAGTACATATTTAGACCGGGATGTTTATGGATTGGTCGGGGAAGTCGTGAATGTAAATACTCAGCTGCTTACTACATTAACAGCAGCAGGGATTGTACCGGTAGTTGCCTGTATAGGGACGACAAAAGAAGGGCAAGCGCTAAATATCAACGGGGATACGGTCGCAAGCGAAATCGCTTTGGCTGTTCAAGCAGAAAGCTTGCTGCTTGTAACAGACGTAGCGGGCATCCGGATCAATGATGAATATCAGACAGCCGTAACTGAAACAGATATTGCAGGTTGGATAGAAGAAGGTCACATTTACGGAGGGATGATTCCGAAGGTACAGGGAGCCGTCGCTTGTCTGCATGCGGGCATTCCAACTGTACAAATTGTGAACGATACATTGCAGGGAACGATAATTAAAGAAGAAGGGTAAGTGAAGAGAATAATGGGTGCATTATTTCAAAACTATGCAAGACGACCAATTGCCATTGTAAAGGGGAAAGGGACCGAGGTATATGATTCAACAGGCAAGCGTTATTTGGATTTTACAAGCGGAATTGCCGTCTGTGCTTTAGGGCATGCGCATCCTATCCTTGTAAAAGCTATTCAGGAACAAAGCGAGAAGCTATGGCATATTAGTAACTTATTTCAAAGTCCCGGTCAGGAAAAGCTTGCTGAAACATTGGTGGAAGACCTCCATCTATCCCATGCATTCTTTTGTAACAGTGGGGCCGAAGCGAATGAGGCAGCAATTAAACTAGCACGGAAACATACCGGAAAACATAAAATCATTGTCTTCCAGCAATCTTTCCATGGACGTACATTCGGAGCTATGAGTGCAACAGGCCAAGATAAGGTACGCAATGGTTTCGGTCCGCTCGTAAGCGAGTTTGTTACGTTGCCGTTTAATGATGTGGAAGCATTAAAGGCAGCAGTCGACGGCGAAACAGCAGCCATCATGCTTGAGCTTATCCAAGGGGAAGGCGGTGTCAATCCCGTCACGGAAGAATTTGCAGAAGCAATCCATAATATCCATCAGTCAACAGATATCTTATTGATCGTAGACGAAGTCCAGACAGGAATTGGGCGTACAGGTACACGGTTTGCATTTGAGCAGACAATATTAAAACCGGATATCGTATCAATGGCAAAAGGGCTTGGCGGTGGATTCCCAATCGGTGGAATTTTAGGGACAGCAGAATTGTTTGACACATTCAGTGCAGGTACGCACGGTACTACTTTTGGCGGTAATCCATTAGGGGTGGCAGTGGCCCAGGCTGTTCTTGGAGAAGTATTCAAAGATGAATTCCTGCAAGAGGTACAAGAAAAATCAGTATATTTCATCAATAAGCTAAAAGAAGCATTACCACATGTAAAGGTAAGCGGTAAAGGTTTAATGCTTGGTATTGGCTGGGGAGAAGAGGTCGCCCCTTATGTAGCTGCTTTAGATGCAGCAGGCTTGCTGACAGTTGCGGCAGGGCCGTATGTCATCCGTCTCCTTCCGCCATTAACCGTAGCAAAAGAAGAAATAGATGAAGCAGTAAATATTTTAAAAGCCGTTATCGCTAAATAGAAAAAAGGGACTATCTAGAAAGCATATGCTTTCAGGATAGTCCCTTTCTTGATAATGGCCGGCTAAAAGTAGAGTAATCGTAGTAAAATGCCGCCATCCATATTGTAAAATGAAACTCCAGACATTTTCTTGTTAGTTTGACGAAATACAATTAATCGTTAGACTCTGGTGATGTGTTTCCTTCACCGCTGTCGCTATCGACATCTGAGTCGGTTGTTTCTTCTTCATTATTATCGTCTGTTGGGCCTGATGTATTGCCGTTATGCTGGCCGTCCCCACCTTGGGTTTCCCCATTTGGATCCGTATAGTCAGGAGCAGATGGTTCAGCAGGCTCCGGTGCCGTTCCTTCCACAACATTCGATTGACCTGATTCCAGTCCGGTAATGTCTACAGCTACTACTACGTAAGAATTGCCCGGCGTAATGGTAATGCTGCGGCCGCCTGAGCTGCGAACGGAAGTTACAAGCGAGCGTGAGCCGCCTGTCACATTATATACCCGGTAGCCTACTACGTCGTTTGAACCGGATTTTGACCAGCTTAATGTATTGCCGCTTAACGAAGCTGATACAGCAGCTGGTGGAGCACCGTCTGCATTAAATGTCGCTCCGCTTAAAGCTGTTACGCTTAATGAAGAGTTATTTGGCAATAACTTCGAAGCATCACCGCCAAGACGTCCCAGCATCCGTTTGGCAAAGTCGGCATTCAATCCAAATCCGCTGCCTGTAATGAATTCAGCAGGAGTCGATGATAAAGCCTGATAATACTTGCCGTCAATTTCTACAACCGGAGAGCCCGATGAGAAGCTATCATCTGCTCCGCTTGGTAAGTATGCACGATTGAACAAATCAGATCGTACAAGCCCTGCATTTGAACATGCTGCAGAAGGGAGACGTCCTGAAATACCGCAGAAGGAAGCGTTCACGACACCAGCCGGTTTTTGGAAGCGTTCCTGTGTACCGACAAGCTCTCGATTACTGTCATAAGCGGCGTTCATTAATGTCGCCCACATCATATTAACACGTGTACTTGGCTGTTGGTATGTGCTGGTAAATGTATTTAATGTGCGCTGTTTATCATAGCCCATCCATACGCCAAGTGTCACATTTGGGTTATAGCCAACAAGCCATACATCATTGTATTTCTGTGATGTCCCTGTTTTACCGGCAAAATCCCCGGAGAATTTCAGCATACTCTTTGCCCGTGTACCTGTACCATATTCAAATACATCACGCATCATATCCGTAATCATATAGGATGTTTCTTCACTGAATACAGGCGTTGCTTCCACTTTATGCTCGTAAATGACATTGCCGTCCAGATCCACAATTTTATCGATCATATAGGCATCGATGAATTGGCCACCGTTTGCAAACGCAGCGTACGCATTTGTATTTTCTTCAACAGTTACACCAACATCAAGCGCACCGATTGAAGTAGTTAAGTGGGTATAGTCTCCTTCAGTCAGACTAGAAAAACCTAATTTCTCAAGGAATGTAGCGGGCTTTCTGTCAATAATCGAATCATATAGACGTAAGGCAGGCAAGTTTTGCGAGTGTGCTAAAGCCTCACGTGCAGGGATAATACCACGTTCTTCATTTTCATTATAGTTAGAAGGGGCATAGTTATCGGATTTTCGGATGAATTTGACATCCACTACCGGGCTTCCGGCACCAATAACTCCGTACTCTAGTGCTGGTCCATATGCAAGCAAAGGCTTCATTGTAGAACCATTCGAACGTTTAGATTGGGTTGCATGGTTCAATTCCCCAATGTCAAAATCACGGCCGCCGACAAAGCTGAGAATACGGCCTGTCGAATTTTCCATTAAGACACTGCCGACCTGGACAGGCATTTGGACTTCGACTTCTTCACCCTCTTCATTTGTTATCATTTCTGTATACGTATGACCATAATATTTAAAGTTTCTTGCCGCCTCATTCATCTTATCGTACATGTCCTTATCGATTGTCGAGTAGATGCGGTAGCCGGAAGAACGGATATCACGGTCTGCTAAAATAGTATATTTATTTTTGAGTTTTTCTTCTTCATCAAGACGTTCCGGATCAATACCGTCACGTTCAGCTAATATTTTTGCCATAATTTCTTTGGCACGGCTTTCGATTTCAGCCGTAATCCAAGGGTACAGTTCATTGGCGCGCGGTACAGGCTCACGGAAATCCTGCGTAATATCATAATTCATCGCCTCATTATACTGCGCCTCTGTAATGTATCCGACTTCCTTCATACGGTACAGCACCGTTTTCATCCGGTCGATTCCAGGTTTTAACCCGGCCTCATCCTTCAGTTCCCCCGTTTGTTTAAATGGTGTATACGTAAAGGGTGCCTGCGGGATACCGGCAATATAGGCTGCCTGTGCTAAATTCAGTTCATCCGGCTTTAGCCCGAAAATCCCTTCAGCAGCAGTGGCAATGCCCGCAATATTATTGCCGGTTGAGTTACGGCCGTAAGGAATGATATTTAAATAGGCTTCTAAAATCTCTTCCTTTGACATAAAATGCTCGAGCCGCATAGCGAGCAGAATTTCCTTTGCTTTCCGCTCATAAGAAACTTCATTTGTTAAAATCTGATTTTTAATCAGCTGCTGTGTCAATGTCGAACCACCTGTTTGTGTTGAGGAGTTCGTCATATCCTGTAAGAGCCCGCGGATTACCGCTTTTGGTACAATTCCGTTATGCTCGCGGAAATATTCATCCTCTGTCGCTAACACCGCATTCACCACAAGCGGGGATACGGCAGAAAGGGACGTCTCCCGGCGTTCTAAATCGGTACGAAGCTTTCCTATGTAGATTTCATTCGCAAAATAAATTTCACTTGTTTCTTCATAGTTGAATATTTGCTCACGCATCTCAGCACTTGAACGCAGAGGCTCTTCTTTTACGAGTGAGGCGAAATAGCCTGCACCGACCGAGACGGCAAATATGCCTGCTGTCACTAAAAAGAGAATGAATAATAAAGCTAAATTCCAAAAGACACCACCCGTGATGCGCAAGCGGCGGCCCCATTCGGATTTAGCGAATGTCTCAATTTTTTCGTTTAATTGTTCGATCCATTCCTTCACTTAATCGACCTCCTAAATCTAAGTTATTATAGCATATTTCTGAAATAGTGCGTGATATATTGACAATACAAAAAGTTTAGGTAGAATAGTCTGTATAGTTTTCAAACATTGAAGAGATTGCAGTAGTGTAGCATGTTCCCTGTAGTAGAGAGCTGGCGGTTGGTGGAAGCCGGTCAAAGCATGTGCATGAAGTACGTTCTTGGAGTTTGGACGTGTCCGTCGCGTTAAGGCGGTTCGAGTGGAAGATGATTCTTCAAGCCGGGTGGTACCGCGTTATGTATAAACGTCCCTGCATGCAAATTTGCGTGCGGGGCTTTTTTTATGGTTCGGTTATGTTTTATGAATATGTCCAAAAGAAAAGACATCATATCGGTGTATGAACCGATATGTGTCCTTCTGGGCTTCATGAATAAATGAGGAGGATGTCACGGAGCAGTATTACTCCCGCTTTATCCCGTTTTCCAATAAATCTAACCAACTAAAGAAATATTACAAAATTATACCCGGTTATAAAACAAATGAAACATATACAGGAGGAGAAAAAATGACAAATGAATTATTACAGGACCTGGAATGGCGCGGCCTTCTTTATCAGCAAACAGATGCTGAAGGGATGGAAAAGCTGCTGAATGAAGAGAAGGTATCATTATATGTTGGAGTCGATCCAACTGCTGATTCTATGCATATCGGACATATCGTGCCATTACTGACACTGCGTCGCTTCCAACAGGCAGGACATACACCTGTTTTATTAGTAGGGGGCGCTACGGGAATGGTGGGGGACCCATCCGGCCGTTCCGAAGAGCGTCAGCTGCAAACAGTGGAGCAAATTGATAAAAACGTACAAGGTTTAAAGAAGCAATTAGAGCGTCTATTTGATTTTAATTCGGGTTCTGACAATGCAGCTACACTTGTGAACAATTACGACTGGATCGGGAAAATGAGCACAATTGAGTTTCTGCGGGATTTCGGAAAGCTGATTAATGTCAACTACATGCTTGGGAAAGATACAATTGCGTCCCGACTTGATTCAGGTATTTCCTTCACGGAGTTTGCTTACACAATCATTCAAGGAATTGATTTCAATCACTTATATGACAACCACAATGTTCGTATTCAAGTGGGGGGATCAGACCAATGGGGCAATATTACAACAGGTCTTGAAGTCATCCGGAAAACACACGATGAAAACGCAAAAGCGTTTGGCATTACAATCCCGCTTGTCACAAAGGCAGACGGTACAAAATTCGGGAAAACAGCAGGCGGGGCAGTTTGGCTGGATGCCGAGAAGACGTCTCCATATGAATTCTACCAATTCTGGATTAATGCTGCTGATGCAGACGTTGTGAAATATTTAAAGATCTTTACGTTCCTCTCACGCGAGGAAATTGAAGCTTTAGAAGTTTCAGTCCAGGAAGAACCGCATCTGCGCAAGGCGCAAAAAGCACTAGCGGCAGAAATGACAAAATTAATCCACGGAGAAGAAGGCCTGGCAACTGCCGAGCGTATTACAGCTGCCTTATTCTCAGGAGATTTAAAATCATTATCTGCAGAAGAAATGAAGACCGCATTTGCTGGTGTTCCTTCCGTGGAAGTGGCGAAAGAAGACAAAAATATCGTGGAATTAATCGTAGAAGCAGGCATATCTTCTTCTAAACGCCAGGCACGTGAGGATGTAACAAACGGTGCCATTTCTATCAATGGAGAAAAGGTGCAGGATTTAGACTACACAGTTGATGGGAAAGACAGACTGGAGGATGCATTTGCCATCATTCGCCGCGGTAAGAAAAAATATCATATGGTGAAGTTTAACTAATCGTTTTTGGTGAAGATGTTGAGGAAGGGAACATCTTCACCTTTTTTGCGTTATTATGGGAAAAGGAGGGGTGGTATTAAATGGCAGAAAGGATCTTGGCCTTCATATTCGGGACTATAGCATTGTTATTTATAGGTGTACCGCTTGGCTTCATCGCCTTAATGGGTCTCATGCCGGTATACAGTTATTTTATTTTTTCGGTAGTTGCTGTACTGTATATCATTATCGGTATGATAAGCTTCGGTTTCTTCAAAACGAAAAGAAGAAAACAGATTACTAGTATAGCAGCACTGGGGGTACTGGCAGCAACAGGGATACCCGCTTTGTTACAGCTATATGAAGATAATATCCCAACCGTTGCATCGGAAATTAATATTTATGAATACGCACCATTTGTTGAAGGCAGTGCAGTAAAAACATTAGATGAGAAGGCAACACTGTCCCTCAAAGGAGATTTGCCGGTATTGGATGGAGCGACAGCGATGTACCCGCTTTATTCCGCTTTTGTCCAGGCGGTGTATCCTGAAAACCCGGCTTATTTTGAACAGGGAACAGTGGTGGTAAGTACAACACCGTATGCCTATGAAAATATAATGAATGGAAAAGCAGATATTATTTTTGCTGCTGCTCCCTCAGAACAGCAAATGAAAATGGCTGAGGCAAAAGGTATTACATTAAACATGACACCGATCGGGCGGGAAGCATTTGTGTTCTTTGTGAATAAGAAAAATCCGATTGACAGTCTAACGCTTGAGCAAATACGTGCTATTTATTCTGGAAAAGTGACAAGCTGGTCAGAAGCCGGAGGGGAAGAGGATGAGATTCGCGCCTTCCAACGCCCGCAGGATAGCGGCTCCCAAACAGCCTTACAGTATTTGATGGGTGATGTCCCTCTTATGGAGGCGCCAACAGAAGATGTTGTATCGGGTATGGGCGGCATCATCAGCGAAGTGGCCCAATATAAAAATTATAAAAATGCAATCGGCTATACGTTCCGCTACTATTCTACAGAAATGGTGGGAAACGATGAAATTAAGCTGCTGGAGATTGACGGAATTGCCCCTACGGTAGAAAATATCCGAAATGGAACATATCCGATTACTTCAGAGTTTTATGCGGTGACGGCAAACATGGAAAACCCCAATGTCCAAGAGCTGCTGGATTGGATAGTATCGCCTCA
>DEQA01000152.1:0-804 GCA_002359075.1 Planococcaceae bacterium UBA3378 | reverse complement strand
GCATGAACGTTTACGTAGAAGAGAGCTTCCTAGTATAATAGTTCCATACATAGCTTTAGGAGGACCAGTTTTGACTGCACAACAACCTTTATCAATTGACGACCGCCAGCCGATTTTATCGATTGTGACAAAGCCGCGCGAAACGATTCGTTATACACTTGACCGGAAAAATTTTTCCTATACGCTTTATGTCGGGGCACTGGGAGGCTTTGCCAGTGGCATGATGTCCTTGGTAGGTACACCATATCAGCCGAAATTCTCTCTGGGAGAGATTGTATTCTCGACATTCATTACAGGTGTCCTGTATTTTTTGTTATCTAATTTGATTGCCGCATTTCTGCTTTCTACAATCGGCGCTGCTATGAAGGGAAAAGGGAATTTTAAATCTTTGTTTCAGGTGATGTGCCTGACAATGATTCCTTACATCTGGATTTTACCGATGCTCCTTTTTTGGATGCAGCTATCACCTTCTACTTTCTTTCATATAGAGGGAATGACAGCAACAGTAGGAGAGGCTGTCTTATCCTACACAGGATTGTTTATTATATTGCTGGCCACAATCTGGACTTTCGTGTTGACGATTATTGCCATTTCAGAAGCACACGGATTTTCAAAATGGAAAGCATTTTTTACAGGTTTGCTGGCCAGTCTGATTGGCGGCATTATCGGCGGAACGGCTCTGTTATTTTTACTATAATAGGAGAGAGCCCGGGATCAGGTGCAATATCTAATCCCGGGCTCATCTTTATATTTCGCTGATTGACTGCTGTCTAACGGCTGGGGGCATCATCTGATAAAAGAAAA
>DEQA01000112.1 GCA_002359075.1 Planococcaceae bacterium UBA3378 | reverse complement strand
CGGCCGATAAAGTGCGCACGCTTATACTCCGGAAGACGTGTTACCTCCTTACTGTCAAGCGTAACCGAGCCAAAGTCCGGTGTAAGGGCACCGGAAATCATATTCATCATCGTCGATTTTCCGGCCCCGTTGCTTCCGATGATTGTCACAAAATCACCTGGTGCCAGCCGAAGATTAATATTGTCCAGGGCAACCTTTTCATCCGGGGTACCCTCATTAAAGATTTTGTTGATTCTCTCTAGTTTAAGCAAGCGGATTTCCTCCTTGCTCTACAGACGCCGGCAAAGGTGCTGCACTGCGTTCAGCCATACGCTTTGCCTTACGTTTTTTCTCTTTTTGTTTATCCAGCATTTGCGGTATTACTAATGCCAAAATAACGATACATGCTGTAATGAGCTTCATATCCCCTGTATCCAGGAAATCGACACGGAGGGCAAGCGCATAAATAATACGATAAATAATAGCACCCGTCACAACAGCAAATGTCGTACGCATAATTGTTTTCGTTCCGAAGATTGCTTCTCCGATAATAACTGAAGCAAGCCCAATCACAATCATCCCGACACCCATCTGAATATCCGAAAATTTTGAGTACTGGGCAATGAGTGCCCCGGCTAACGCGACCATCGCATTCGACAGGCCCAGCCCTAAAATAATCAGTCTATCTGTATTAGCAGAAAAGCTGCGGATCATTCGTTTATTATCGCCTGTAGCTCGGATTGCCAGACCGACTTCTGTCTTTAAGAACCAGTCTGCCATGAGCTTAATGATTATCGTAATAATAAGAACTACTAACACAGTTCCATATGTTGCAGGCAGCATCTCCAGTCCCATTTCCCGAAGCATATTGTTGATGGCATCATCAATACCCAACCCGCTCCAGAAGCCTTGGAACATCGAAAAGATCGTATCCGTATTTAGCAGCGGCACATTCGACACACCGGTACCGCCTTCTCTTGTCATCCCCATAATCCGCAAATTGATGGAATACAATGCAATCATCATTAAGATCCCGGACAATAACGGATTTATTTTTCCTTTTGTGTGTAAAAGTCCTGTCATACATCCTGCAATAAATCCAGCTGCTATCGCGGCTAATGTAGCAATAATCGGGTTGTAGCCAAGCACGATCATCATCGCCGCTGTGGCCCCTCCTGTCACAAAACTGCCATCAACCGTTAAATCCGGAAAATCCAGCACCCGGAATGTAAGATATACGCCGAGCGCCATAATTGCATAGATGATTCCTTGCTCAACAGA
The DNA here is from genome assembly GCA_002359075.1 of Planococcaceae bacterium UBA3378. GTDB lineage: Bacteria > Bacillota > Bacilli > Bacillales_A > Planococcaceae > Lysinibacillus_B. The sequence continues at coordinate 8,247 of DEQA01000112.1, read as the reverse complement.
ACCGAATAGAGCTAACATATTGAATCATCTCCTGTTTATTATTCACTAATCTCTGCATTCCAAGATTCTTTCACTTCAAGACCCAGATTATCTGCTGCCGCTTTATTGATCATTAATTTCAAATTCCCCGGGTACGTAGCCGGGATTTCCCCTGGCGATTTTCCTTCTTTCAGGATTTGTACCGCTTTTTCCCCTGCTTCGTAGCCGATATCATAATATTCAAATCCGTAGGCGCCTAAACCGCCGCGTGCTACAGAATCCATTTCCCCTACCATTAACGGCAATTTATTAGCATTGGCCACATCGATTACCGATTCAAGTGCTGATACAACTGTATTGTCTGTAATGATATATAAGGAATCAACTTTACCAAGTAATGATTCTGTTGCCTGCTTTACTTCTGCCGACGTTGAGACAGCCGCTTCTACTAATTTAATACCTTGTGCTTCAAGGGCTGCTTTTACCTGCTCTATTTGTACAGTGGAGTTTTGCTCACCTGTGTTATATACCGTTCCAACGCTTTTTGCCCCAAGCTCATTCTTCAGGAATGCTACTGTATTGGCAATCGTATCTGGATGCAGGTCCACTGTTCCTGTTACATTTTCCCCCGGTGATTCCATCGAAGCTACTAATTGTGCCCCGACTGCATCTGTAACTGATGTGAAAACGATCGGAATATCCGCTGTTGCGGATTTGGCAGCTTGTGCAGAACCCGTCGAATTAGCGAAAATCAGATCCACATTATCACTTACCAGCTTTTGGGCAATCGACATATTGGCGCTATTATCACCGTTAGCCGTATTAAAGTTATATTCTACATCAAGCCCTGCATCTTCAAGGGCTTTTTGAAAACCTTCATATGCCGCATCAAGTGAAGGATGCTCCACGATTTGAGTCACACCGATCACATATGTGTCTTTTTCCCCATTAGAAGCTCCGGTTTTTTCCTTATCACCTGACGAATCTGAGTCACTGCCACATCCAGCCAGCATGAAAGTAAGCGCTGCTGCCGATAAAAATGAAACTTTCTTTAATGTAAATGCCATTCTTAAGTCCCCCTAGAACGATTTCTCTATTTTATGCTTTATCGATTCAACTTGCCAAAGTGTGAATGTATCGCTATCTTACATTCTTATTGTCAGATAGTCAATAACATTAGGAATTTTCTGAATAAAATATACTGCTAATCTCCTGTTTTCATTATCATTTTTTTGATAATTAAATTTAAAATTAATTAAAAAAGACAATTACATACTACAACTACCGTTATGTCAATTTTCTAAAAATTTATAATATAAACATCTCTTTCTTTTTATCTATAAAATTTGACGCCTTCTCTTCCCTATATTAAAATATTACTCTGTGCTAAAAACACGTGGTTCGCAACCATCCCACGCTAAAAAAACTAGGAGGAATTTCATATGAAAGTTAAGTTTTTAGCGACAAGTGCCATTATCGCTGCGCTTTATATTGTAATTACAATGGTCTTTTCTGCGATCAGCTTCGGACAGGTGCAGTTCCGTCTTGCAGAAATGTTTAACCATTTGGTTGCTTTTAATCCGCGCTATATGGTTGGTGTCGTGTTAGGTGTGTTTATTTCCAATTCTCTCTTTTCGACAATTGGTATTTTGGATGTCATTTTCGGTGTCGGTCATACAATGATTACACTCGGCATTCTTATTCTTATTTGTAAATACGTCAAAAATATATGGGCCCGGCTCATCATTAATACGTTTTTATTTACATGCACAATGTTCATTATTGCCTTCGAATTAAATCTGGCATTGGAACTTCCATTCTGGGAAACTTGGTTATTCTGTGCAATCGGTGAATTTGCCGTATTGGCAATCGGTACACCAATCATGTACCTATTAAACAGCCGCCTGCATTTTAAAAATTTAATTGAATAGTAATACATTCAGCAGATGAAGCGGTTCCATTTCGGGCCGCTTTATTTTTACAGCTTAATATTTTCAGAAAATATTGACTTATCTTTTTTTACCCTTTACAATTACGTTAATTCATTCGTTCGGACTGGTTGAAGGTTGCGGAAAGCTGCAACCGCCATATGAGCAGAGTTGAGAATAGCCGAGTAAATTGATGAATAAGAAGAGTAGCAGGCAGTAAAGCGTTTAGAGAGCACGTGGGTGGTGTAAACGTGTCGCTTTCTCCTGTGAATGGGCCTTAGGAGAGCCATCAGCGTGAGTTGATGGACGGGAAATCCCACGTTACGGGATTCGAGAGGGAGCAGCATGCTCCAATCTGAGGTGGCAACGCGGTTATTCAATCGTCCTCTACAAAAAGTTTACGCTTTTTGTAGAGGACTTTTTTTATTTTAGATGAGTGGAGTGGAGTAGATGATCAAGCACACATTACGGACGACTATAAAAAAAATCAACGGTGATTGCTTAACACCGGTATTGATTTTCAATCGTCTACAGGGTAAACGGAAATTTTTATTAGAAAGTTCGGCAAAGCACGAAACGACAGGGCGCTACTCTTTTATCGGAGCAAATCCCCGCAAAACGTATACAGGTTCAAACACGACGCTAACCGAGTATTCGCATTTGACAGGCAAAAGCTACAGCTATACAGGAGACTTAGTAACGCTTTTAAAGCAGGTCATGCCCCGCATCTCAACAAATACTGAATACCCTTTTACGGGAGGGGCCATCGGGTATATCCGCTTCAATCGTGAGCAGGCAGATATTCCGGCTGTCAATTTCCATGTGTACGATACGATTGTCATATTTGACCATGTTACAGATGAGGTAACAATTATTCATACGAATATAGAAGTTGAAATGAAGGAGCCGTGTATAGAGGAGATCATCCGCCAAATCACAAGTGCTGATGCTTTATCGCCGGAGGAATTTTCCCTCGGCCGGTTTACAGAGGAAACGCCAAAAGAGGAATGGACTATCCAAGCCGAGCAGGCACGAAAAATGATTGCTTCCGGAAAAGCTGAAGAAATCGTATTGTCCCGCAGATGTCTGGCTGACTTTTCGGGTGACGCCTTTTCGCTTTACCGGGCTTTACGGGTGAAGCTCCCTTCTCCCTATCTGTATTACATTGAATTTGATAACCATACAGTCATCGGCGCCTCCCCTGTAAATGTCGTCAGTGTGCATGACAATATCGTAAAAACACGCACTGCCGCTACCCTTGAGGATATTTGCCTGAAGGATTCTATTTTGCAGGAACAGGACGTCGTCTCAGGTACGCTTTCCCCCGCTCTCCATGCCGTGGACGCATTGGCCCATCTATTGCCGGCCGACACGGTGACAGGCAGGCAAAAGCAGCAGGCGGAGAAGGCAATCGGGGAAATTGAGCCAAGGCAGCGGGCACTTTACGGAGGGGCGATTGGCTATATCGGTTTTAACGGACAAATAGATTTTGCTCTCGCTTCCCGTACACTGCTCATCCAAGAGAAAAAGGCCCTGACAGAAATCGGGGCAAAGGTGACAGCAGAAAATGTAGGCTCGGACCTGTATGAACAATCAAACGTGAACTTGTTTTCAGAAATGGTGAAGGGGTGAACAATATGAGCTTACAACACTATATCAACCGTGTTGCAAAGGGTGAACATCTATTATTTGAAGAAATGGCAGATGCAGCTGGCCATATATTCAATGAAACAACGCCGAATGAACATATCCGGGAATTCCTGCTTGCTTTAAGTGCGAAAGGAGAAACGGCCCATGAAATAGCAGGTCTTGCTTCTGTCATGCGGTCACACGCTATCCCGCTGGAGGTACCAGAAGGAATTTATATCGACAACTGTGGAACAGGCGGCGATGGACTGCAAAGCTTTAATATTTCTACCACTTCTGCTTTCGTTCTTGCTGGCGGCGGACTGCTCGTGGCCAAACACGGCAATCGGAAAGTATCCAGTTTATCGGGAAGTTCAGACGTACTGGAAGCATTGGGAATCGGGCTATTGTCCACCTTAGAGCAGACAGCAGAGCTTCTAAAGCAGGAAGGAATCGCCTTCCTGCATGCACCTACTATTCATCCCAAATTAAAGCGGATCGGTGAAATCCGTCAGGCAATCGGGAAGCCGACGATTTTCAATATGGTAGGCCCGCTGACGAACCCTGTCCCATTAAAGACCCAATTTGTCGGAATCAACCGCCCTGCCTTTACAACTTCCTATGCAGAAGTGCTTCATATGCTCGGTCGAAAGCGAGCCATTGTCGTATCAGGTGCAAAAGGAATGGATGAAGCCTCTCTTGAAGGTGAAAATACATTCGTCCTGCTGGATCACGGCGATATTTTACCGTTTAAATTGCGTGCTGAAGATGTTGGGTTAACCCCGCAGCCGCTTTCTTCCATACGCGGTGGGAGCGCTGTGGAAAATGCAGCTATTATGCGTGAGCTGCTTGCCGGAAAACAAAGTGCCTGCTTTGACACGGTTATCCTCAACGCAGGGATCGGCTTCTTTGCATACGGTCTTGCTGAAACAATGAAAGAAGGAATCGAGATGGCAAAGGACAGCATTTTCTCCGGCCGCGCCATGGCAAAATTAGAAGCTGTTATCGCCTACAGCCAACAGTTGACGAAAGCAGGTGCAAATTGATGACCATTTTAGATCAAATACTTGACCATAAAAAAACAGAGCTGCCACGACTAAAGGAACAGATCGCTTTGTTTGAGGGCGGAAAAAAGAAACGCCCTTCCCTTTATGAAACATTGATTCATGCTGAGCGGCTCCAAATTATCGCTGAAATGAAACGCGCCTCTCCTTCTAAAGGCGATATCGCTACGCATGTTCATCCTGTTGAGCAGGCAAGCTGTTATGAAAAAGCAGGAGCCGCCTGTATCTCGGTATTGACCGAAACGAAATATTTCAAAGGCTCTTATGAGGATTTACATGCTGTAGCAAAGGCTGTGACTATTCCCGTTCTTTGCAAGGATTTCATTATTGACGAGGTGCAGATCGACTACGCCGTGGCAGCCGGTGCTTCCGTTATCCTTCTCATCGTTGCCGCTTTATCAGATGAAGAGCTGGCCCGGCTACACAGCTACGCCGCAGAACATGGTCTTGAGGTACTAGTAGAGGTCCATGATCTAGAGGAGCTTGAGCGCGCATTAGCCATAAATGCCCGCATTATCGGGGTGAACAACCGCAATCTTAAAACCTTTGAAGTTGATTTGAAACAGACAAAAACGATAGCCCAGGCTTTCAACCGGCCGGATATCGCCTTTATATCAGAAAGCGGCATCTGGGATGAGACTGATGCTGCACTTGTTGCCAACTACGGGGCAAAAGGAATATTAGTCGGCGAATCATTAATGCGCAGCCATGATGTAACAGCCGCTCTTCAGTCACTGCAAATAGCATTGAAAGAAGGCGAAATATAATGACACTCGTGAAAATCTGCGGCTTACAAAAACGGCAGCATGTACAAACAGCGATCAGTGCAGGGGCAGACTTTATTGGTTTTGTTTTTGCACCGAGCAAACGGCAAGTGACGATAGATGAAGCATCAGCACTAGCAAAAGACATCCCGGAACATGTAAAAAAGGTCGGCGTATTCGTCAATGCAGAAAATGATTTCCTACAGGAAGCATACAAAAAGGTTCCACTTGATTACATCCAATACCACGGGGATGAGACAAATGAATTTATAAAGCAGGTCGGCCTCCCGGCAATCAAGGCTTTTTCCATCCAGACGAAGGAAGAGGTCTTAAAAGCAGCAAGCTATGATGTGGACTACTACCTTTTTGATGCCCCCGGAACAAACTATCGTGGAGGCAGCGGGCATTCCTTCGACTGGGCATTACTGGACGAAATAAATATTCCACGTGAAAAAATTATACTGGCAGGTGGTTTGAACCCAGACAATATTACAGCAGCTGTACGTCTCGTTCAGCCGGCTGGTGTTGATGTATCAAGCGGGATCGAACAGGACGGAGTTAAAAATGAAGCGTTGATAAAAAGCTTTCTACAAACGGCAAAAGGAGCGAAGACAAGATGACAACTACTACCACTACAGGACGTTTCGGTGCATACGGAGGGCAATTTGTACCTGAAACACTGATGACGCCATTAATCGAGCTTGAAAAAGCTTATGAAGAGGCAAAGCAGGACCCTGCCTTCCACGAGGAGCTGCAGTATTATTTGAAGCATTACGTAGGACGGGAAACGCCCCTTTATTTTGCGGAACGGCTCACGGAAAAAGTCGGCGGCGCTAAAATCTATTTAAAACGGGAGGATCTAAACCATACAGGGGCTCACAAAATCAATAATGCCCTCGCTCAGGCACTGCTTGCCCTACGCATGGGCAAAAAGAAAATTGTCGCTGAAACAGGCGCCGGCCAGCACGGTGTGGCAACAGCAACAGCCTGTGCTTTGCTCAATCTTGAATGCATCGTTTATATGGGGGCCGAGGATGTTAAACGCCAGGCACTGAACGTTTTCCGCATGGAGCTCCTTGGCGCCAAGGTTATAGCGGTGGAAAAAGGCTCTGCGACACTAAAGGATGCGGTAAATGAAGCACTGCGCCACTGGGTGACACATGTTGAAGATACCCATTATATTTTAGGCTCTGTTCTAGGTCCGCACCCCTTCCCTACGATCGTCCGCGATTTCCAGCGAGTCATCGGCGACGAAGCCCGTGTTCAGATTCAGGAGCAGGAGGGGCGCCTTCCAGATGCAGTTGTCGCTTGTGTCGGCGGAGGCAGTAACGCAATCGGCATGTTCTATCCTTTCATTGAGGATCAGGATGTCAAGCTGATCGGGGTTGAGGCAGCCGGTGCAGGTATTGAGACAGGTAAGCATGCAGCTGCCATTGCCGGGGGGCAAAAAGGTGTTCTGCACGGTGCCTATATGTATCTTTTGCAGGATGAAAACGGCTTCGTCCAGGAAGCCCATTCGATTTCAGCAGGCCTTGATTATCCGGCTGTTGGCCCCGAGCATTGTTTTCTTTCAGATGTCGGGCGTGCCACATATGATTCGGTAACAGATGAACAGGCATTGGAGGGGGTCAAACTGCTATGTGCGACCGAAGGGATTTTACCTGCCCTTGAAAGCGCCCATGCTGTGTACTATACATCCAAGCTGGCAGCTACTATGAAGAAGGATGATATTGTGATCGTCTGCCTGTCAGGGCGGGGCGATAAAGATGTGCATACATTGATCGAGGCAATGGGAGGAGACGGACGATGACATTACAAACAGCGATCGAATCGGTAATCAAATCCGGGGAAAAAGCATTTGTCCCGTATATTATGGCTGGAGACGGTGGACTGAAGGTATTACGTGAGAACATTCTTCGTCTACAAAAATTAGGCGTCACGGCAATCGAGGTCGGCATACCATTTACCGACCCTGTCGCAGACGGTCCAACCATTGAAATGGCCGGGGAACGTGCTTTGGCAAATGGCACGAATTTACGCAACGTACTGACCGCTTTGAAGGAATTTGCACATGAAGTGACAGTCCCCCTTGTAGCGATGACCTATTTAAATCCTATCCTGGCATATGGTAGTGCAGCATTTGCCAAAGATGCCTATGAAGCCGGCATCCGCGGACTCATTGTACCGGATATGCCACTTGAGGAAAGCTCGATCATTCATGCAGAGCTGGCCGAAAAAGGTATTTCTCTCGTGCAGCTTATATCATTGACAAGCCCGGCTGAGCGTATTGCAAAGCTTGCAGCAGCCAGCGAAGGATTTATCTATGCGGTAACAGTCAACGGCATCACAGGTGCCCGCTCCAGCTTTTCTCATGACCTGTCTGCCCATTTTGCCAGCTTAAAGGCATATAGCCCCCTTCCCGTGCTGGCCGGCTTCGGTATCTCCACACCTGAGCAGGTGGAAGCATTCAGCGCCTTTAGCGACGGGGTCATTGTCGGCAGTAAAATTGTCGATGCCCTTGCCCGTAACGACTGGGACACGATTGAATCATTAGTAAAAGCATCAAAAAAAGCGGAGGTAAAATGATATGAAGGCAACAGAAAAACGCGGCTATTTCGGGGAATTCGGCGGAAGTTCCGTTCCATCTGATCTGCAAAATGTATTGGATATACTGGAAGAGAATTTTTACCGTTATAAGGATGATGAAGATTTCAACCGAGAGCTGAACTATTACTTTACGGAGTATGTAGGACGTACATCCCCTCTTTACTTAGCAGAAAACTTAACGGCACAATGCGGCGGTGCCAAAATTTATTTAAAGCGGGAGGATTTGAATCATACAGGGTCTCATAAGATCAATAACGTATTAGGGCAAATTCTTTTAGC
>DEQA01000014.1 GCA_002359075.1 Planococcaceae bacterium UBA3378 | reverse complement strand
CCGATAGCACTTGCGTTTACCAGTACATCCGGCTTTTTCTTTACATGTTGAATGATACGCAGTATTTCTTCTGTCGATTCCATACGGCTTTTATAAATAGCTTCTTTACGTTCGATTGTCCAACGACCTTCATTTAACGATACACCTGCCAGGTTGATGAATGCATCCACATCTTCAAGCAAGGATTCGGTTTTTTCGCCATTCAGCCATTTTATATGAGGGATGCCATTTTTCATTTTAGACTGCCCGCGCGTAAGAACGATGATGTCATCCCCTCGCTTTTTCAGCATGTCACAAAGCCTGCTTCCGATCAGTCCCGTGCCGCCTGCAATTGCTACTTTCATTTATAACACCTCCGTCTTTCTTTCCATTTCCCCTATTATAGCCAATCGTGAAACGTTCCGTAAAAAGTTGTATACTAGGAAAAGGGAAGGTGAGCGCATGAAAACCATTACAAAAATTACACGTCAAAAAAATAATCAAGAGCGCTATAACATTTATTTAGATGACGAGTATGCATTTGCGGTGGATGAAGGCATCCTGATCAAATTTGGCCTGATGAAGGGAAAGACGCTTGAGCCATTCGATATTGATGAAATCAACTACGAAGACGAAATTGCGAAAGCATTCAGCAAGGCCCTTCACTTTTTAAGCTTTCAAATGCGCAGCGAATATGAAGTAAAGAAAAAGCTGCTGGATGCGGGTTACGGAGAGGCCGTCATACTGGAAGCGATCCGTAAGCTGGAGTCCCTGGGTTTTTTAAATGATCAGACGTATTCAAAGGCGCTCCTGGAAACAAAGAAGCGCACATTGAAAAAAGGACCGCGTGCGATTCGGCAGGATTTAAAGAAAAAAGGGATCGATAAAGCATTGCAAGATGAGGTGCTGGAGACCTTTACACAGGAGGAACAGCTGGAAATTGCCATGCAGCTCGCAGAAAAGGAAGTACGTGCAGGCAGCCGGAAAACCCCGACACAGCTTAAACAGAAAATTCAGGATGTATTGATGAGGAAGGGATACTCCTTCAGTATCGTAAGCGATGTACTAGAACGGATCAATCTTGAACGCGAAGACGATGAATGGGAAGCGCTGATCACTTCCCAAGGAGAAAAAGTGTGGCGGAAGTTTGCGGGCAAGCTGTCCGGGACAGAACGTAACATAAAAGTAAAACAAGCCCTCTATCAAAAGGGTTTCCCGATAGAAGTCATTAATCGTTTTATTGAAGAAAAGGAGCGGGAATAAATATAATGGAAAAGAACTATGCAGCGATGACAGAGCATGAACTACGTGAAGAAATTGCGCAGCTAAAAGAAAAAGCGCGGAAGGCAGAGCAGCTTGGGATCGTGAATGAGTACGCAGTATATGAAAGAAAAGCGCTGATGGCAGCTGCTTATTTAGTAGATCTTGATACAATTGTACCGGGTGAAATGTATAAAATTGATGGCTCACCTGGTGAATATTTTAAAGTGGAATCTTTAAAGGGCCGCTTTGCGTGGGGATACCGTCTGGGCGGTGACCGTTATGAAGAGGCGCTGCCTGTATCAATTTTAGCACCGGTAAAGGCGGGGAAGTAATATGGAGCAGCATATTGAGGAACTGACAAAAGAGCTTTTAGCAAAAAATCCGCATATGTCGGCAGGACGGGCACGTGTATGGGTGGAACTTTTGTGGAGCGATTACGAAGCCACGTCAGCGAAGGCCGGATATGATTTCCGTGGAGCGGATTATACAGCAAATCTCGTACGGCAGCTGATTAATAGCTATGGGGATAAACTGCATCTGTTTGCAGCGAAAAACCCAAAATATGCCCATCTGCTCGATATGTCAGATGATACATTCCAATAAAAAGGCTCACGCGGATGCATGAGCCTCACAGTGAAGACAAAGTCGTTTTATGGCTTTGTCTTCACGCTTTTTGAGAAAATGTCTTAATATAGAAGGTTTACTCGACTTACGTTTTAATCACTCGTACCAATCTGCAATTTACGCTGCAGCTTGTCTTCACTGAAAATCCATCCTGTATAGGAATTCACTACTTGCAGGTCAGCGTTTACATGGGCTACGGCTACAAATGGGTAACGATTGTTACTGCGGTAGCGCAGGTCGATGAGACGCACTTCTGTCAACCCGCCTTCCAATTCTGAAATTTCCCAGCGATATAAAGGGGAAAAAGAGACAAAAGCCTGTAAATTTATATCCCGCATAGCAGCCTCAACATGAGGGGTGCGAGGCAATGGTACGATTTCAAACTTATCATAAATATTCACGGAACGGCGGTAGGCACGTCCTACGTAGTAATGCGTTTTAGAGGCGGCAGCAACCCGCCAATAGAAAAAACGCATAGTAGGAGCCACAATAACAAACTCCTCATCTTGGATTGCATGATGAACTGCCTTTTTTACCGCCCGCTGGACCAGGAACCGCAAAATATAGTAGCATACAATGACCGCATACATGATACCGAATGTCCAAACAGGATCGCTGCCTAACAGCCAAAGCAGGATGGCAACGCAGTGGAGTCCGAAAATATACGGGTCGAAGGTGTTAATAACGCCGAGGGCTACCCACTTTTTTGATAATGGTCGAAACGCCTGGGTACCATATGCATTAAATATATCAACAAATACATGCAGAAACACTGCTAACTGGGTCCACATCCATAAGTGAAATATGTTGGCGCTAGGTACAAATAGCGTTAAAATAGCCGTAATTGCAAGTGGCCATAGCAAGACAGCAGGGATCGAGTGTGTAATACCCCGGTGATGGCGTATATAAATCGCATTATTCCGGAGCTTTAACACCGTATCCACATCAGGAGCCTGCTGTCCTAAAATCGTGCCCGCCATGACAGCTCCGAACATTGCTGTATTTTCCGAGACGACAGGGTCGACAAGTGCTAGTCCGCCGATTGCAATACCCATGACTAAATGTGTGCCTGTATCCAAAACGATCAACTCCTTGTATATTGCAGCCAACACACGAACGAAGTACGGGAAAAGCTAACTTTCCCTTTGTATTTAATAATATACCCATTTCTAATGAAAATAAAATCGAAATAATAGGAGAATAATGTGAACTACGAGTATAAAGAAGAATTTCGCAAAGAATTGGTGGATTGGTTTAATAGAGAAAAACGAGAGCTCCCATGGAGACAAACGACAGACCCTTATAAGATTTGGGTTTCGGAAGTAATGCTTCAGCAAACGCGTGTGGAGACGGTTATTCCGTATTACAAGCGTTTTTTGGAAAGGTTCCCAACACCTGAAGTATTCGCTTACGCCCCGCAGGAAGATATTTTAAAAATATGGGAAGGACTCGGTTATTATTCCCGTGTAAGAAATCTGCAGGCAGGTGTACGGGAAGTAGTAGAGACATACGGCGGAGTCGTTCCGGATAACCGTGTAGACATTTCAAAGCTAAAGGGTGTAGGACCATACACGGCAGGAGCTGTCCTTAGTATTGCATATGGCAAGCCTGAGCATGCAGTGGATGGGAATGTTATGCGGGTGTTAAGCCGTGTCCTTCATATTTATGATGATATTGCCCTGCCAAAAACGAAAAAAGTATTTGAGCAGGCGGTGATGGCATTAATCGATCCGCATAATGCCTCCTCCTTTAACCAAGGCTTGATGGAGCTGGGGGCATTGATTTGTACACCGACCTCCCCTAAATGTTTATTATGCCCTGTTAGAGAATATTGCCGGGCTTTTGAAGCAGGAGATGCAGCTCAGCTGCCGGTCAAAACTAAAAAAAGCAAAATGAAAAATCTTTTCTATAAAGTTTATTTAGCGCGCGATAAAGAAGGGCGCTACTTATTGGAGAAGCGGGGGGACAGCGGTCTGCTGGCGAATATGTGGCAATTCCCCATGATTGAGTTAAAAGAGAGGGAGAATCCTTTAGATGTATTCTCTAAGCAATATGAGGTAGAAGTAACAGCTAATCCGAATGCCGTCGTTTCCTTTAAGCATGTGTTCTCCCATTTAACATGGCATCTCGAAGCAGAAATGGTAGAAGTGGAAGCAGAAAGTACGGAAAAGTTTTTTTCGCCGATGCAAATCGATGAATTACCTATGCCCGTGCCGATGTTGAAAATTTGGCATGAAATAAGTTGAATAAAAAAATTACCTCTGTACACAATATATAGCACGGAGGTGAATTCATAATGAGTAGAAATCAAAACAACAACAACGAGCGTCGTAATAATCGTAATAACGAAAATAACGAACGCAACCGTGAAGAGTTCGGTAACGAGCAAGATTTCAATCAGTTGCAGCAGGAAAAGAATCGTGTTGAGCGCCAAAACAATCAACAAGATCAAAAAAACCGCCGCAACAATAATAACAACAACGAAAACAAAAATTTCTAAGTTGAATTATTGTTAACAGTATGAATTCCCTGCACAAGTCGGTGTGCCTTTTTAGGCATGCCGACTTTCTTATTAAGTGATGGAAGTATGGATTTTAACGGTATCAAGACATTAACATTTCTCTTGTAAGATTAACAATATTTTGTAAATTGCAGCGTAAAACGACTTACTTTTACATCGTATTACGAAATTTATGTTTTTCTAACTACACCTTTCATCCATCCATTGCTATAATAAATAGGAGACTACTAGATTAAAGATAGCGTAGACGAAAAGGTGGGCTTCAAAATGGGATTACCAGTAGAAGGCGAAACGATACAAATACATAGCTATAAGCATAATGGTCGTATCCACCGAGTCTGGCAAGAAACCATGATTTTGAAAGGGACAAAAAATATTGTCATCGGCGCAAATGAAAAAACGCTCGTCACGGAGTCGGATGGCCGTACATGGCTTACGAGAGAGCCTTCCATCTGCTATTTTCATGCTGAACACTGGTTCAATATTATTTGTATGCTGCGCGAAGATGGTGTGTATTATTACTGCAATATGAGTTCACCGTTTGTGTATGATAATCACGCATTGAAATACATTGATTATGACCTGGACGTAAAGGTTTTTCCGGACATGTCCTATACGCTGCTAGATGAAGACGAATACGAGCAGCACCGAAAAGAAATGGCATATCCGGAAGTAATCGATAAGATTTTGAAGCGCAACTTGGCAAAATTAATCAGCTGGATTCAACAACGGCGAGGACCGTTTGCACAAGACTTCATTGAAGTCTGGACAAATCGCTATGAATTGTATCGCGATATCCAAGCAGAACAGGAATAACAATTATTTATAATAAGGCACAGGCGCATTTGCCTGTGTTTTTTGTTTTGTATTAAAATACCGAAAAATTGGCGGGTAAACTGCTTTTTGCTAACGATTTTCCTTAAGCATACCAGGTACCGGAGTGATCTATAAGTGAAAGAAAACAGAGTGAAAAAGAACAGGTTCAAAACACGGCCAGGCATTTGTCCGGGAAAATTGTGGTATAGTATGTAACGTCGTAAATAAGAGATAGGAGGAAGTGGAAAAGTCATTGGATAGTATTAAAAGATATATGCGTTTTGTGAAGCCCTATCGCTGGCTGCTCATACTGACAATCATCATCGGGATTGCAAAGTTTGCCATTCCTTTATTTTTACCATGGCTTGTGCAGGTTATTTTAGATGATATTTTAATGGGACCGGGACTATCAGCGGAAGAAAAAACGAGACAGCTTTTTATGTGGATTGGCATTGCGCTTGTTTTATTCTTTGTCATACGTCCGCCTATTGAATATTACCGCCAATATTTTGCACAAAATTTAAGTAATAATATTTTGTTTGATATTCGGAAAGAATTATATGGACATTTGCAGAAACTCAGCTTGAAATATTATGCGAACACTCGGGCAGGCGAGGTCATTTCGCGGGTCATTAATGATGTGGAGCAGACAAAAAGCTTTGTCATGACAGGCTTAATGAATTTATGGCTGGATTTGGCAACGATCATCCTTGTGATCGCTATCATGTTTTCGATGGATGTGAAGCTGACAATTGTTTCGTTGCTGGCCCTGCCTTTTTACGGATTCAGCGTAAAGCATTTCTTCGGGCGGCTGCGCAGTTTAACACGTGCCCGCTCACAGGCGCTGGCCGGCGTGCAAAGCTATTTGCATGAACGTGTGACAGGAATGAGCATTATTAAAAGCTTTACCCTTGAGCAGCATGAGCAGAAAATATTTGATAAGACAAATGGAGAGTTTTTAAATAAAGCACTCGATCACTCCCGCTGGAATGCCAAATCATTTGCTGTCGTCAATACGATAACCGACATTGCGCCGCTTCTTGTACTCGCTTATGCCGGTTATCGAGTGATACATTTAGATTTAACAATCGGGGTCATGGTTGCTTTTTATGCTTACATTGAACGTCTGTATGGACCGCTGCGTCGATTGGTGAGTTCATCAACTACCCTAACGCAATCGATTGCCTCCATGGACCGGATGTTTGAGCTGATGGATGAACAGTATGATGTCAAAAATAAGCCGGGCGCACTGGAGCTGACGGATGCGAAAGGAAAGCTGGCATTTGAAAATGTGGCATTTCAGTATGAAGAGGACGGCAAAACAGTATTGGATCATATAGACTTTACTATAGAACCGGGACAAACTGCCGCTTTTGTCGGAATGAGCGGTGGAGGGAAGTCGACGATCGTAAGTCTGATTCCCCGCTTCTATGATGCCACGGAAGGTGCTGTGAAAATTGATGACATCAATGTGAAGGATGTGACATTAAGGTCGCTTCGTTCACAAATCGGCATTGTGCTGCAGGATAATATTTTGTTTAGTGATTCGGTGAAGCAAAACATTTTAATGGGAAAACCGGATGCTACAGAGGAAGAAATGATTGCAGCAGCTAAAGCAGCCAACGCCCATGACTTTATCATGGGTCTGCCGGAAGGATATGATACAAAGGTAGGAGAGCGCGGTGTCAAGCTGTCAGGCGGGCAGAAGCAGCGGGTAGCCATTGCCCGTGTATTTTTAAAAAATCCGCCGATCCTCGTTTTGGATGAGGCAACTTCTGCACTCGATTTAGAAAGTGAAGCGTTGATCCAGGAATCGCTGGACCGCTTGGCACATGACCGGACGACCATTATAATTGCCCACAGGCTATCAACCATTACACATGCCGATAAAATCTTTGTGATTGAGCATGGTGAGGTAGTAGAGGAAGGAACCCATGCAGAGTTAATGAAGAAACAGGGTGCCTATTATCAGCTTTTCCAAATACAAAAATTAGATTAGGAATGAGACCAAGTGTCTTGTTCCTTTTTTCTTTTAAAAATTTAATAGAAAGAATAATAATATCTGAGTCCCTTCGAGAATATCATAACTATATAGTGCTGATTTTATGCTTAAAAGAGCAAATGATAGTTTTACGGCAAGGAGAAACTAGAGGCTGCTAGTTTTCGAAGAGGGGGAAGGAATATGGGCGGGAAAAGCGTGCTTGAAGTAAGGGATTTAGAGACGACATTCTTTACAGATGAAGGCAAAGTCAAAGCGGTAGAACATATTAGTTTTTCAGTACGGGAAGGTGAAATCGTGGCGATTGTAGGCGAGTCGGGATGCGGAAAAAGTGTGACATCCCTTTCAATCATGGGCCTGATAGATTCTCCGGGAAAAATCACCTCAGGGGAGATTCTTTTGGACGGGAAAGACCTCAAGGGATTGTCTGAAAGAGACATGCGAAAAGTCCGGGGCAAGGATGTAGCGATGATTTTCCAGGAGCCGATGACCTCGCTTAACCCTCTTTTTACAATCGGCAATCAATTGGTCGAAACGATACAGCTGCACGAAAGAAAATGGCTAAAGAAAAATGCCAGAAAAAAAGCCGTTGAAATGTTGCGGCTGGTTGGCTTGCCGCGACCGGAAGAACTGATGAAGGAATATCCCCATCAACTATCGGGAGGAATGCGCCAACGGGTCATGATAGCAATGGCCATTGCCTGCAGTCCGAAAGTGTTAATCGCCGATGAGCCAACAACTGCACTTGATGTAACGATACAGGCACAGATTCTTAAACTGATGAAGGATTTAAACGAAAGATTAAATACAGCTGTTTTATTGATCACCCATGATTTGGGGATTGTAGCTGAAACATGCGAACGTGTCATTGTCATGTATGCCGGGCAAATCGTTGAGGAGGCGCCGGTGGAGGAGATTTTTAAAAACCCGCGGCATCCTTATACAAAAGGCTTAATCCAGTCAATTCCCGATATGCGTTTTAAAAAAGAGACATTACCCTCCATTCCGGGCAATGTACCGAAGCCCGGCTCGATTAAGGTAGGCTGCCGGTTTGCACCACGCTGTGAGTATGTACACGACCGATGTACAATGAAAAATCCGCCTCTTTATGAAGCGAATGAGAAGCATGAAGCGAGATGCTTTTTACTAGAAAAGAGCGGAGGTGAAGTTCATGCCGAACCTATTGCTGAAAGTTGAGAATCTGAAAAAATATTTCCCCATTCATAAAGGAACATTTGGGACAAAATCGGGAGATGTAAAGGCGGTTGATGATGTCTCATTTGATGTGTATGAAGGAGAGACATTGGGGATTGTCGGAGAGTCCGGCTGCGGCAAATCCACAACAGGCCGTGCCATTCTCAGGCTGCATGAACCAACAGATGGCAAGGTGATTTTTAACGGAATGGAGCTGACCTCTTTATCAAAAGGACAAATGAGAAAAGCAAGAAGAGATATTCAAATGGTTTTTCAGGACCCGTACGCTTCCCTGAATCCACGGCATACCATTGAGAAAATTTTAGAGGAACCGCTGATTGTCCACGGCATCGGCAAGGCGAAGGAGCGTAAACAACTTGTCCATGACTATTTGGAAATTGTCGGATTGAGTCCTTATCATGCCAAACGATACCCCCATCAATTCAGCGGTGGACAACGGCAGCGTATTGGCATTGCCCGTGCCTTAATGACAAATCCAAAGCTCATCATAGCTGATGAACCGGTATCAGCGCTTGATGTTTCCATTCAGGCTCAGGTGTTAAATCTGATGCAGAGACTGCAAAATGATTTAAACCTTACCTATATATTTATCGCCCATGATCTGGGTGTAGTAAGACATATCAGCGACCGGGTAGGTGTCATGTATCTCGGTCGCATGGTAGAGCTGGCAGATAGCGAGTCACTATATGAAACACCCCTGCATCCTTATACACAAGCGCTGCTGTCAGCCGTACCGATTCCGGACCCTGCCTA
Source organism: Planococcaceae bacterium UBA3378 (assembly GCA_002359075.1). Lineage (GTDB taxonomy): Bacteria > Bacillota > Bacilli > Bacillales_A > Planococcaceae > Lysinibacillus_B. The sequence goes on along the minus strand of DEQA01000014.1, from coordinate 1,500 downwards.
TCAAAGGGAACAGATCCTGCTGACAGGAGATATCCCAAGTCCGACAAATCCGCCGCACGGATGTACATTCCACACCCGGTGCCCTTTTGCGATGGACGTTTGTAAGGTGGTTGCACCATCATTTAAGGAAGTGAAAAACGGTCATTCTGTTGCATGCCATTTACACAATGAAGTGCAGCAATGATGATAGAAAGCTACACACATAGGGGGAGTTCATATGAGCAAAAAACTTTGGTCGCTAGGATTGTTATTGCTGTTTGCATTAATCCTTGTCGCCTGTAGTGAAGACAAGGCGGGTGAGACGTCGACCGATACGGAAACGAAAGGGGAAACAACGGAGACGTCTTCATCACCTCAAATACTCGTATTTGGGCGGAGCGGGGATTCGACTTCATTGGATCCGGCTATTACAACAGAAGGTGAATCATTTAAAGTAACAGTAAATCTTTATGAAACACTGCTGAATTTTGGTGAGGAGGATACAACGATTCATCCGGGTTTAGCGGAGGAATGGGCGGTTAGCGAAGACGGTCTTGAATATACATTCAAACTGCAGCAAGGAGTAAAATTCCACGATGGAACAGACTTTAATGCAGAGGCAGTCATTAAAAATATTAACCGCTGGAAAGCCGGTAATGCAGAGAAATTTTACTATTTTAATTCAATGTTCAAATCAGAGGGTGAGGATATTATTAAGGAAGTGATTGCTGAAGACGATTATACTGTCGTATTCAAGCTTTCCCGTCCTCAAGCACCTTTCCTGAAAAACCTTGCTATGAGCCCATTTGGTATTGCGTCGCCGACTGCCTTTGAAAAGCATGGGGACCAGTTTGAGAGTAATCCGGTCGGAACAGGGCCATTTAAGTTTGTATCATGGGAGCCCAATGCGACTATTACAATTGAAAAGTTTGAGGATTATTGGCAAGACGGCCTGCCAAAACTTGATCGTGTGATTTTTAAGGTTATTCCTGATAATACGGCACGATTTAATGAATTGGTGAAAGGAGAAATTGATCTAGCAGACGGTATTAACCCTTCTGACCGAGCTAGTATTGAAGGCAATTCAGAGCTGCAGTTAATCAAGCGTCCATCGATGAACGTCGGCTATCTGGGACTGACAAATACACGTCCGCCATTTGATAATAAACTAGTCCGTCAGGCAGTAAACCATGCGATTGATAAACAGTCAATCGTTGATGCTTTCTTTGAAGGCGGAGCAGAAGTTGCTGTTAATCCAATGCCTCCTTCTATTACAGGCTATAATGACGAGATTCAGGGCTATGACTATAACCCGGAAAAGGCAAAAGAGCTGTTAGCGGAAGCAGGCTACGATGGTAAGGAAATTGAACTGTGGGCAATGCCGGTAGCGCGTCCGTATATGCCGGATGGTAAAAAGGTAGCGGAAGTTATTCAGAAAAATCTTGCCGATATAGGAATGCCTGCAAAAATCGTATCCTTTGAATGGGCGACTTACCTTGAAAAAGCAAACAACGGGGAAGC
>DEQA01000261.1:5468-7781 GCA_002359075.1 Planococcaceae bacterium UBA3378 | reverse complement strand
TTTTACTGTACCTTGTTTCATTTGAGAAAACCTCCAAAAAATAAAGTTAACAATATGGAATTTCTTTACCGTAATAAAAAAATTCACATATTACGAAGAGTACCGACAATTTTACCGATCACTCTTTGTAATATGTGAATCTGTACCCGGCCAAGCAATTTTATTGTTACTCTTAGTATACCATCTATTTACACTTTGTCAAACAATTTTTCCGTTCTTTTATAAAATTTTCTTTTATTTCTGTAAATTACAATGTATAACGTCAACCGGTCCATCTGTCTCTAGAATGAGACCGTGATAAATTTGAAGATCCTCATCGCATCCTTCGCAGAATTCACATTCCTCTTCATTCCAAAAAGCAATAAATTTGTCTTTTCTCTGCTCTTCAAATTCAAACATAGAACGAAACTCCTGAAGCAATTTTTCAAGTGCTTCTTTAAATTCTTCCTTCGTTTCATATAGGTTTGTCGAAACGATTTGCGATTCCCACCCTTCAAACTGCCACCATGGTTCGAAATCTGCCTTCATGTAAATTATCTTGTACATCCTCGACAATCCTTTCTTTTCTATATTATTGTATTTTAATCATTGAAGAGCGATCTGTCTAATAATAGGAATTTGGCTATGATACTATATAGATGAAATTCCTTTTTCGCAAGTGCTGGTATTTTGTTAATATCATTTAGTTACAGACGGGATATAGAGCAGGTTTAGACTCGCTAATGAAGGGGGAAACGGTATTGGGAAAACGAGTGAAATTCGTCTTTTACGGAGATGGGAAGAATTACAGCAATAGATTTTTCATCAAGCAAAAGGCGCTTGAGTTAGGATTGAAAGGTATTTGCAGTTTAAACAGTGAAAAGCAGGTTGTAGTAGAAATAGAGGGACGCTCTGCTTCAGTAGATGAGTTTATTACCTTTATTCAAAGGGGAGTTGTGGGGACAACCGGGCTCTCCATGGAGATTTTTAATAACTTGAAGGGTTATACCACTATGGAGTCGGATATTGTTTAATATCCGACTTTTTGTGTGATAAAATAAGAGTATGAAACTTTTATTTCTTTCATTCGTATGTATTAGTAAAGTATTGGAATGGAGGTGCAAACAATGCTAGGTGCCATGAATTTTATTACAAGACACGCATTTAACTTTCTAATCAGTTTTACGGTATTTACATTTACTGTTCTTAATCTGGATATGGCGTTGGTAGGATTTGCCCTGTTTTTTGGTAGCTATTATGTCAGTAATTTAGCGATTGTCAATATACAGAAGTTAAAACGCAGCAAAGAGTTAGGAATTACGAAGGCAGACTACAATCTGATCGAAGCTCAGCTGAAGCAGGCTCGGGAACGGGTTAATCAGCTTTCGCAGCAGCGGGTCCGTTCTATGAAATCTTTTCGTTTATTACATGACATGAGCAAAATATCACGCCGCATCCTCAATATTGTGGATAAAAATCCGCATAAGTTTTATGCGGTGGAAGATTTCTTCTATTCTCATTTGCCTTCTGCAGTGGAGTTGGCTGATAAATATACCCTTCTAACGAAGGAACAAGTAAAAGGAACAGACATCCACCTTGCCTTGGAGGAGACGCGAAAAACATTAAAAGTGTTAAATGAAACATTTGAAGATGATTTACGTTCTGCATTGCAATCTGATATTGACCACCTGAAAATCGAACTTGATTTTGCTAAGCTCGAACATGAAAAGCGGCAGGAACGAGTAAGCGGTGGTGACCAATAATGAAGAGCAATCCATTTGACGCCTTTTCTTCACCGGAAAGTCAATCATTAGAAACGGCTAAATATGAGTATGAAACACAGCTTCAAAATCAATCAGCTGCCCCCCTCTTTTCAGCTCTGAGCCGTTTTGATCAAAAACGAGCGATAAAATTGGCAGAGGACCTTGATACAAATAACTATGAAGAAGTCATTTCGTTTGGATTACCTGCCCAACAAGCGCTGAAAAATTTTTCGTCCAAGCTATTGTTGCATGTGCAGCGTAAAGATACATCAAAGGTAGGGGAAATTCTTTTTCAGCTTATGGATCAGCTCGATCAAATTGATCCGGATGCTCTTATCGAAAAAAAAGCTGGACTGTTCGGCAGGCTGTTCGGCAAACAAACAGCCTCCATCCAGCAAACAATGTCACAATACAACCGTCTGAGTAAACATATTGATCGCTTAAATATCCAGCTGGCTCATTCACAGCAAGGTCTTCTTTCTGACCTTTCGATGTTAGAAGAGCTGTATAAATTAAATGAAGGATACTTCCATGAAATTAATGTATATATAGCCGCCGGGGAGATTAAGCG
>DEQA01000261.1:0-5381 GCA_002359075.1 Planococcaceae bacterium UBA3378 | reverse complement strand
ACATCATTTGAATGGCTTGACCGGCGCATTTATGATCTTGAAATCTCAAGGGAAATTGCGATTCAATCGGCTCCGCAGATTCGTATGATTCAAAAGACGCATCAGATGCTTATTGATAAAGTCCAGGAGTCTATTATGACGACCATCCCACTTTGGCAATCTCAAATTTCTATGCTTCTTAGCTTAAATCACCAGCGGCGCGCCAGCCAGGCACAGGAACGGTTGAATAAGGCTTCAGATGAATTGATTCGCCGGAAAGCCCAGCTGGAGGGTTCCTCTTCTAATAGAAGAAAACGATTGGGCGGGACAAGTATCTCCTCAGCAGATGTTAATCATTTTAAGAAAACGCAGGCAAAGCTGCTGCGGGATATTGAAGAAACACTCCGCATGCAGGAAGTTGCTACTGAAAAGCGCAGGCAGACCGAATCATCTCTTTCTTAATCATATAGAAAAATCCCGGTTTACATTCCGCATGTAAACCGGGATTTTCTTTTATTCGAAATAATCCTTATAATAGCCGCCAACATTTCCTGTGTTGTCAATAACAAAGATAAATTCCTCTGTTTCATTCTTCACTTCGTATTCTTTTCCAACTGTCAGTACATTAGATACTAAATACTTAGAAGCATTTGTATGCACACATTTGACAGTGCGAATCGTCGGTGCATCTTTCCATTTTAAATGTAACATGATAATACCTCACTTTTTGCAGAGAACGATCCTCTACTATTTAGTATTTATTTTAAACGATTTTCTGCTAGTTGTGTACTATATTGTACAAATCCACAAAAAATGCGCTTTTCCCCTGTGATAGATGAATGTCTCATGATACACTAGTACAGGAGGTGATTTGATGGCATTCGGCAGTTTACCCTCCTGGTTTTTTGCCATAGCATTTGCTTTTGCTATTATATTTATTATTGTCTCGGAATGGAATTCAAGAAAGTAAAAAATCGACACGGCCAAAACCTGTCGATTTTTTTTTATTTGAGTGTTCGCTTCAAAAACTCTTTCGTCCGTTCATGCTGCGGATTGGCAAGTACCTGTTCAGGCATTCCTTCCTCTACAATGACTCCCTTATCCATAAAGACGACACGATCTGCCACCTCTCTTGCAAATTCCATTTCATGTGTGACAATCAGCATTGTATTCCCCTCAGCGGCAAGCATCCGCATAACCTTCAATACTTCTCCTACCATTTCAGGATCAAGCGCAGATGTCGGCTCATCAAACAGCATGACATCAGGATTCATCGCAAGCGCCCTGGCAATTGCCACCCGCTGTTTTTGGCCACCCGATAGCTGGCGCGGCTTTGCGTTTTGGTACGTCTCCATGCCGACCACTTTTAAATATTTCAAAGCCGTTTCTGTAGCGACCTGCTTTGAGCGCTTTAACACCTTCTGCTGTCCGACAATGCAATTTTCCAGCACATTCAAATTATTAAACAGGTTAAATTGCTGGAAGACCATTCCTAAATGTGTGCGGTATTTTTCAATATCATGTTTATCATCAAGAATATTTTCGCCATTATAGACAATGGCTCCCCCACTTGGTTTTTCCAGTAGATTAATACAGCGGAGTAATGTTGATTTACCCGATCCCGAGGAACCGATAAGGCAAACAACCTCCCCTTTTTGTACCGAGAAATTGACGTCCTTCAAAACCTCATGCTGTCCAAATGATTTACGTAAATGTTGTATTTCAATAACTGTTTCCATAATCGATGCTCCTTATATGTTATTTAGCCACAGCAGTCGTGTTTTCTACTTTATAAGAATCAGGACCATCTAATTTCTTCTCCATTAACCGCAGTAGTCGTGTTGCAGTAAATGTCATGATTAAATAGATTAAACAAGCGATCGCAAAGCTTTCTGCATATTTAAAATTTGCACCTGCGATTGATTTTGTTTGAAAGAATAATTCCGTTACACTAATCACACTTAACACGGACGTATCTTTAATATTCATTACCAGCTGATTTCCTGTAGCAGGCAAAATATTGCGCGCCACTTGCGGCAATACGATAAAGACCATGATTTGAAAATGATTCATCCCAATTGCCTGTGCAGCTTCATATTGACCTTTGTCGATAGAAACAATGCCGCCTCTCACGATTTCCGCCATATAGGCACCTGTATTAAGACCCACGACAACTAAAGCGGCAATAAACCGGTCCAGCTCTATGCCATATGCATACAGGACATAGAAGACAACCATCGCCTGAACCATCATTGGTGTACCGCGGAACACTTCAACGTAAATCGACAGAAGAAAATTGAATATCTTTAAAATAACGGTTTTAAAAGAACGTTTCGCTGTTGGAATCGTATGCATAATGCCGATAAAAAATCCGATGAATGCCCCGATAATCGTACTGATGACAGCAATCGCTAATGTAATATAGGCGCCGCGCAGAAACAACGGCCAATTATTTTCCAGTATTGAGATAATAGTTTCAAAACTCATATAAAAACCCCCTGACAGCGTACAGCTGTTTCCTATCTAATTGAAAAACTAGCCGCAACGTACTTGCGGCTAGAAGCAAACACTGTCTATTGAGCAGCCGGCTGGTTGGAAATAGCCGTTTCCATTATTTTTTGCCGCTCATCTTCTGAAATATTGGATAAAACTTCATTCATTTTATCACTATTTTTTTCACCTTTTCGGATACCGATCGCTATAGCTGTATCGGCAGGTTTTGTTTTAAAACCGTCTTCAAGCTCATTATAAGTAAAACCATCAATTGCTGCTGTTGCCGAAATGGCTTCCGGCCGTTCTGCTATATAGCCGTCAATCGCTCCGCTTTGCAATGCTACGCGCATCGCCGGGAAGTTATCCATAGCTACTTGTTGGTCTACACCAGGAATTTGGTCGATTACGTTATAGTTTGTTGTATTTAACTGCGCTGTAATTTTCGCCCCGTTAAAGTCCGCCAATTTTGCTGCTTTATCATAGGCGCCGCCTTTTTTCACAACTATTACAAAATCAGAAGTGTAATAGTTTTCAGTAAAATCAATCGCTTCTTTTCTATCCTCTGTTGGACTCATCCCCGCAATAATAGCATCTACCGCACCGGATTGAAGTGAAGGCACCAAACCATCCCACTCCGTTTTTACAATAACTAATTCCTTGCCGAGGCCTTCTGCAATTTTCTTGGCGATTTCCACATCATAGCCACCCGCATATTCATTTGAGCCTTCGATTTTCACAGCACCGTTTGAATCGTCCTTCTGTGTCCAGTTGAATGGTGGATAGCCTGCTTCCATTCCTACTTTTAAGACATCCTTTTTACTATCGCCTCCTTCAGAGGCCGTTCCTTCGTCATCTGATCCGCATGCAGCCAGCACAATTGCTGTCATCATAGCAGCCATCAATAATAATAGTTTTCTTTTCATCATTCTCTCTCCTTTTTGTCAGAAAATTTGGTGTTTTGCGCATATAAAAAGCGACCTTACAGAACTGAAGGTCGCGTTAGATATGTAGCCCATTTCCTCTAGTCCCTTTTGAGATAGCACAACTTACACGTTCGGGAAAGAGCATGCAAGACAGTTCTACAGTTCTTCACTGCAGCCCCAGCATACATAAACGAGCCTTATGTACACTTCGGCGATATTTCCTTCTTTTTCATTTCAACGCTTTCTCGCAGCTCCCTGAAAAACTATTAAATACCGCACCTCTACCTCACGAGATGTGAGGTGTTAATATTGAATTGATGTTACTAAAATACTACAACAGTCTGAAATAACTGTCAATATAGATTTTTTAGAAAAATAATTAAAAATACCTAGAGAAAATATTTTCGTCGTTAGGTTATTCATTTTGTAACTACTCAGCCTCTATAAAAATATCTATGTTCTTGTCTACACCTTCCACTGCGGGTGGGGCCAGCACATTATTGGTCACGAAGGCGTTTTCATACGACGTGTCCACTTTTCCAGTTGGAAGTTTTGCTTTGCATCAAAAGCTCACCTGCTGTTGCACTTGCCTCCTTTGCTTCATGTGCTTTTCATCTGTGAAACAAGAGAGACAATAGTCTCTGCTGCTTATTTTACAAATTAAAAAGTCCCGCTTGCCTAAACAAGCGGGACTGCTAAATAAGATTAAGAATTCAACAATAAATCTTCTGGGTTTTCGATTAATTCTTTTACTGTTTTCAGGAAGCCAACAGAATCTTTACCATCGATGATACGGTGGTCATAAGATAGAGCCACGTACATCATTGGACGGATTTGCACTTCGCCGTTTACAGCTACTGGGCGGTTAACGATTGAGTGCATACCTAGGATACCAGCCTGCGTACCATTCATGATAGGTGTTGACATTAATGAGCCAAATACACCACCGTTTGTGATCGTGAATGAGCCGCCTGCCATATCGTTTAAGCCTAATTTTTTGTCGCGTGCTTTTGCAGCTAACTCAGCAATGTTTTTCTCGATTTCTGCAAAGTTTTTGCTGTTTGCATCACGGACAACCGGTACGACTAAGCCTTCTTCTGTTGATACAGCAATACCGATATCAAAGAAGTTGTTCAAGTGAATTTCGTCACCTGAAATTTGAGCATTTACATAAGGATATTTCTTAAGCGCTGCTACAACCGCTTTTGTGAAGAATGACATGAAGCCTAGTTTAATATCGTTTGCTTTTACGAATTCTTCTTGTTTGCGTTTACGCAGTGCCATAATATTTGTCATGTCGATTTCGTTAAACGTAGTTAACATAGCAGTAGATTGTTTTACTTCTAACAAACGTTTTGCAATTGTTTGACGGCGGCGAGACATTTTTTCAATCGTTACACGGCCAGATTCAGCTGCTGGAGCGAATACTAACGGACCACCTGTTGCTGCTGCAGGAGCTGCTGGTGCTGGTGCTGCCGGTGCAGTACCATGAGCTGCTACGTCTTGTACGCGAACGCGGCCTTGTGGATCTACTGGAGAAATGGCAGCTAAGTCAATTCCTTTTTCACGCGCTAATTTGCGTGCTGCCGGTGATGCTACTACACGCTCTCCTGTCGTTTCTTCTACAACCGGCACTGCTGGTGCTGCAGGAGCTGCTTTTGGTGCTTCCTGTGCTGGTGCCGGGGCAGCCTCTTGAGCTGGTGCTGCTGGTGCTGCGCCTTCGCCTGCTTCTACCACTGCAATTACTTGACCTACAAGAACAGTATCGCCTTCTTCAGCCAGAATTTGGGTTAACACACCCGCTTCTTCAGAAATGATTTCAGCGTTAACTTTATCAGTTTCTAATTCTACGATAAATTCGCCTTTTTCTACGTGGTCTCCTACCTTTTTCACCCACTGGGCAATTGTACCTTCTGTAATCGATTCTGCTAATTCAGGGACTTTAATTTCAGCCACTTTAATATCCTCCTTTGATTACCCATTTCT
>DEQA01000170.1:2185-8118 GCA_002359075.1 Planococcaceae bacterium UBA3378 | reverse complement strand
CGCATTTGCTTAATAATTGATGTTTCTGCCTCAGCTTCTAATGCAAACTTCTCGGTAATTTCAATTTGCAGCAGGCTAGGCGGGCAATTTGTTTTCGTGAGCGTATCCAAGATGGATTTAGCCATATTTTTGTCCCGGAACTCCCGTACAGAGGAGTTGATGCTTACTTTTAAATTAAGACCGGCATTGCGCCACTCCACAGCCTGCTTACAGGCGCACTCCAGCATGAAGGAGCCGATACGGTTGATTAAGCCGGTTTCCTCAGCGATTGGAATCAGCTCATCTGGTGCCACAACACCAATTTCCTCATCCTCCCAGCGGACAAGCGCTTCTACAGCTGTTATGTTGCCTGTTTTTAAATCCATTTGCGGCTGATATAAAACTTTTAAGTTCTTTTGATCTAAAGCTAAAAGCAGGCGTTTTTCAATTACCGCTTTCCGGTTTAGAGCCTTATGTGTTGTCTTCGATAAGGAAACGATACTATCGCCCCCGGCTTCCCGTACAGAAGCGATCGTTGCCAGAGAAGCTTTCATCAGCTGTGTAAATGTCGATTGGTCCTCCGGATAACGGGTAATTCCCCCGCTCACAGAAAGCGGCACGGCTACATTGTGGCTATAGATCGGATGCTGCTGCAAATACGTTAAAAATCCTTGGGTGAACCATTCAGGAAGCGGTGTGATCACGACAAATTCATGTTCATTAATACGTGCCATGGTGCTGTCCTGGAAGTACATTTTCATCCGCTTTGTAAATTCGACAATAAATCCGCGATCTATTTCATTTTCGTGCAGTTCTTTTAATGTGTAAAATTTATCGATGCTTAAATAAACAAACGAAAAATGGCGTTTTGCACTGATCATATCGTTAATGATTTTTTCCAGACGGTGGATATTCATCAAGCCGGTTTCCGTATCGATATAGGCAATTTTTTCGAGCTGCAGCTGAATCGTTTTATCTTTTGTAATATCTTTTTCAATAAGGGTAAACCGGGTTTTCTCCTTCGTCAGCCCGATCGTGGGAATAGCCGTCAAGTGTACCCAATAGGTTTGGCCATCCTTCGTTGCCTTCTCCACTTCTCCCTGCCATATATGACCGTTATTCATCGTTCTCCAAATTGTCTGTGTTAGCTTTGTACTTTCCTCAGTCTCAGGGAATAGCTTCCAAAAAGTTTTGCCTAATACACGTTTTGGCGTCCAATGGCTTGCTTTTAAAAATTGCTGGTTACAGTGAATGATGAATCCTTCATGATCCAGTGTCACGGTCATAAAAGAAGACTGAATACCATTTTGTAAATTGATCAGTTCCTGCTGTTGATCGTCTGCTGTTACAATAGCCTCTTTGGGAACTATCATGACAAAGATCGCCTCTTCTTCATTGTATAGGCATGGTCTTGTCAGTAAGGAAACGTCAATCAGCTCCTCTTCTTTCGATAAAAGCTGCAGGTGATTGAACTGGATGGATTGCTCACTAGTGAAAATGGCCTCCTGTACATCTTGTGGCAATGAAGCAAATAGATGATCGCTTGCAGAACTCTTTATCACATCATCGGCCTCATAACCAAAATAATGACGACATAAGGCACTCCATTTCAGCACATTCCCTAGATGATTTATGATAAAAGATGGGAAAGGAGTCTGCTCTAATAGTTCGTTACTCATTTGGTACATTTGTAGTGGACTCATGCATAATATCTCCTCGAATTGTAAATGTATAAGAATATTATAGGTAATATCAGTCTCATAGTCACTATTAAACTGCTATTAATATTTTGATAGTAATTTGAACAAGGACTTTTATCGTTATTTTTGAGAAAAAGAAAGAAAAGATATTAGAATAGTAATAAGTAATTTATACCTTTATAAAGGTACGAAGGTTACTTATTATTTGTAAGTGTAAGGGACTTTCCTTTGTGAAATGGAAAAACTAGTATAGGGTTTTTAGGAAAAAAGGCTGGAAAAGTCCCGTGGAAATCAGGGGGACCTTGTTGAGATGATCGTTTGCCATATAAAGATAGTGAGCACTTCTATTTTTTATTTTGGTCTTTTATCCTGGTTTTTATTTAGAAAATAGAGATTTTTAATATAGAAATAGAGAAGGAGATAGGGAAGTGTAAATGAAAATAAGATGAATGCAAGGCTGTGGAAGTCTATAACCTGCCAAATAGATAGAAAATAATAGCAGGCGATGACCGTGTTGTAAATCAAAAATATGCTATCTTTAAACGGCATCTATAAAGCTGTGTAACATAACTTACATATTCATCCAAATGCTGTTGGGCTCTTTTTTTAAACCTGTCGTTCAAAAATACTGAATATTATGTCATAATAGGGGGGTAAAAAATTCGAGTCACGAAATTAATTGATAGGAGTTGCTTGTGTGAGGGCCGTTTTTTCTTATGTAAAGCCCTACAAATGGCCGGCAATTATTGCATTGCTGCTAATGTTTGTGGAGCTGTTTGTAGAATTGGCACAACCGCTCATCATTGCCAAAATTATCGATGAAGGAATTTTGCCGAGTGATGGTGACACCATTGTGCTATGGGGAATCGTCATGCTGTTTTTATCTTTTCTCGCTTTAGGGGCAGGGATTACAAATTCTTATTTCAGTTCCCATGTAGCCCAAAGCTTCGGGTTTGATCTACGGAATGCGCTATTTAGAAAGATTCAGTCGTTTACCATGGCGACATACTTGAAATTCCCTGCATCAAGTCTTATTACGAGGCTGACAAGCGATATTACACAGGTGCAGAACGTCCTGTTTATGAGTTTACGCATTATGCTTAGAGCCCCACTTGTCGTAATAGGAAGTATCATGATGGCGCTTTTAGTGAATGCCAAAATGGCTGTATTTTTATTGTTAGGTGTCCCTTTTCTATTCGTATTCCTTATTGTAATGGTCAAAAAGGGCATTACCTATTTTTCTGTCGTCCAGGCAAGGCTCGACCGTGTAAACCGTGTCCTCCAGGAAAGCTTACAGGCTATCCGTCTTGTGAAAGCATATATGAGAGGGCAGTACGAGGCGAGCCGCTTTCAAAAAGTCGCCTCCAATCTCCAGATAGATACAGTAAAGGCACTGCGTATTATGGAGCTTATTATGCCGGTGCTTCTTGTTGTGATGAACTTGTGCCTGCTTGTTGCTCTATGGTTTGGCTCTGCGGAGGTGAGAAACGGGGGTGCACAGGTAGGGGATCTGGTGGCTGTAGTAAACTATGCGATGCGTATGACAGGGGCTTTTTCCATGTTTGCTTTTATTATTATTGCCTTTGCACGTGCAAAGGCGTCAGCAGAACGCATGGAGGATATTTTGCTGATCCAGGAGGGGACAGAGAAAAGAGCAGGTGTTCAGGAAATAGAGGAAGAGCAAATCGGAACAATAGCATTTCGTAACGTGACATTCCGCTATCCGGAAGCGAATATTGATGTCTTGTCGAATGTATCTTTTTCGGTATCACAGGGGGAGAAGCTTGCCATTATGGGCGCGACAGGATCAGGCAAGTCTACGCTGTTAAGTCTGATTCCGCGTTTTTATGATGCAACGTCCGGTGAAGTATATGTAAATGGCTGCAATGTACAGGCGTGGGATTTGGATACACTGCGGGGGATGATTGGCTTTGTTCCTCAGCAATCGATGTTATTTACAGGCTCTATTTTAAATAATGTAAGCTGGGGCAAGCAAAATGCAGCGCTGAAGGAAGTGCAGACTGCAGCAACCCAGGCGCAGATACACAGTGCGGTGGAAAGCTTCCCGGAGGCCTATGAGACAAAGGTTGGACAAAAAGGGGTCAACCTGTCAGGCGGACAAAAGCAACGCCTGTCGATTGCAAGGGCGCTTATCCGCAAATCGCATATTTTAATTTTGGATGACAGTACGTCTGCTCTTGATGTAAAGACAGAAGGGGCATTATGGGATGCTTTGGCAGATGAAGAAGCAACGATGCTTGTTGTCACACAAAAGGTGCGGACAGCTCGGGATGCAGATCGGATATTACTGTTAGATGAAGGCCGGGTAGTGGGCTTTGGTACACATAGGGAGCTGCTCAGAGACAGTGAGCTGTACCAAAAAATAGCCGCTTCACAGCAGGAGGTGGAGTAATATGAAATACTTTCAACATCCATTCGGCTATGAGCGGATCTTAAAAAAAGAAGACTTAGGTAACGGCAGGAAACAAAAGGGAGCCCGGGCTAGTGATTGGAAATATACGCTTACACGCATATGGCAAATTGTTGATGAACAGCGTGCTCTTCTTGTCCTTGTGTTTATGATGGTTCTTGTAAGCTCTGTTTTGTCGCTTACCGGTCCGTTTTTAGTAGGCAGGATTATTGATCACTATGTTGTACCGGGAAAATATAGCGGAATGCTCTCGATTATTCTTATACTGGTCGGAGTTTATTGTGTACTGTCTATTTCCCTGTTTTTACAGAACTACTGGATGATCGGTATTGCACAGGCTACGATTTACCGCATGCGTACTGGTGTATTTGCCAAGCTGATGCACCTGCCGGTAACTTATTTTGATAAGCGCCAGCATGGGGAGTTGATGAGCCGTGCCACAAATGACATTGAAACGTTAAGCTCTACGTTAAACAGTGCCTTTATTCAAGTTGTTTCAAGTGTGCTTACCTTGACGGGCACAGTGCTTGTCATGCTGTATTTAAGTCCTTTGCTAACCGTCCTGACAATGGTCATTATTCCGTTAATGTTTATGGCGATGCGTTGGATTACACGCCGGACAGGCAGGCTGTTCAAGGAGCAGCAGGCGGCTATCGGTGCGTTAAACGGCATGATTGAGGAAACGATTTCCGGGCAGCGCATCGTCAAAGCCTTTTCGCAGGAACAGCGGGTGATCGAGGAGTTCGAGGAAAAAAGCGGACGGCTCCGGACAGTCGGATTTTGGGCACTGTCTTATTCGGGGTATATTCCAAAAGTGATGAATGCGCTGAATAATATGAGCTTTGCGATCGTAGCCGGCATTGGTGGTCTGCTTGCGCTAAATGGCTATGTCACAATCGGTACAATCGTTATCTTTACGGAATATGCACGTCAATTCACACGGCCGTTAAATGATCTGGCAAACCAATTCAATACAGTACTTTCAGCTATTGCAGGGGCGGAGCGTGTATTCGCTATTATGGATGAACCGGATGAAAAGGATGAAGGCATGCGGGGTATTAAGCTCCGTGGTGCTGTTACATTCCGCGATGTCTCATTTAAATATAACCCTGAGGCCGAAAAAGATACGCTGCATGAGGTGAATTTTTCCATTCAGCCTGGCCGGACAGCAGCGCTCGTCGGTCCTACAGGAGCTGGCAAGACGACGATTATGCAGCTGATTGCACGCTTTTATGATGTCAGAAGCGGTGCTATAGAGTTTGACGGACTTGATATACAGACGATTGCGAGGGAGACGCTTCGCAGTCAAATGGCCTTTGTGCTGCAGGATTCCTTTTTATTTGAAGCGAGCGTATTTGACAATATCCGTTACGGAAAATTAGAGGCAACAGATGAGGATATTATAGAGGCTGCTAAAAAAGCAAATGCCCATGATTTTATTATGAAATTGCCGGAAGGATATAAGACAGTGCTTTCTGCAGACGGCGGTGAGATCTCGCAGGGGCAAAAACAGCTGCTTTCCATTGCAAGGGCACTTGTTGCCGATCCGGTCATTTTGCTGCTGGATGAAGCGACAAGTTCGATTGATACAGTGACAGAAATGAAGATTCAAGAAGCTCTGGAGGTTCTGATGGAAGGGAGAACGAGCTTTGTGATCGCCCATCGCCTGAATACTGTCCGAAATGCCGATGTCGTACTCGTCATGCAGCAAGGCCGGCTGGTTGAATCGGGTATGCAGGAAGAGCTCATTGCCCGCGGTGGTATTTATGCAAGCATGCTCCGGGCGGGAAAAGATATTGATACATTATTAGACAGATAACAAA
>DEQA01000170.1:0-2053 GCA_002359075.1 Planococcaceae bacterium UBA3378 | reverse complement strand
ATGGATTGCATAATGGGAAACGTTCCTCTAAAATAAAGAACATCATTTTACAAGGAGTTCGATGTATGAATTTTTCTTTTATGACGGTATCATTCCCTGTTGACCGGGAGACATATGGCGAGATGAAGGCACTTTGTGAGGAAGTATATCATGCAGATAAGGTGCATTATGAATCTATTTTAAATTTGCCGACTGCTCAAAACAGTGAGGCGACAGGTTTTTTTGTGCTTGTTTACAATGATGAGGATGACCGGCTTGTAGGGCTGGCGAGTGCGATAGACCTGCTTGGGCTGAACACATTTGAATGGTCAATCATCGTCTCCCCGATGTATCGCCAAATCGGAATAGGCGATGCCATCTACCATGTCCTGCGCGAGGGGCTTGAGGTAAGGGGCGCTGAAGGAGAGCTTGCCTTGATGATGGAAGGAGTGGAAAGCGGACGCGACTTCCTTGAAAAACGCGGATATGTTTATAGCTTTTCAGAGGCGACATTGGAGGCTCGTGCAGAAAAGGCAGAAAATCGCCCGGGTCTGACAATCCGTCCATTTGATGCAAAGGATACGGAAGCGCTTGTTGGCATTTTTAGCGAGGCGTTCGGTGATCTGCGTGAGGAAGCGCTTGAATTAATCCATTTCAATACGCACACAGAAGGGCTTGTATTATGGGTAGCAGAAGAGGCTGGAAAAGTCATCGGCACGGTAACGACGCGTAAAGAAGGAGAAGCCCAATGGATTACAGCTTTTGCGGTCCATCCCGAAGCTGGCGGCCGGGGCATTGGTACAGCCATTTTATGCTTTGTAAAGCAGCTGGCATTCCAAAATGGTGAAAAGCATGTGCTGCTTGATGTGGAGCTTGAGAACGACAGGGCACTGGCTGTGTATAAGAAGGCAGGCTTTAGCAAGGCTGCACAGGTAGACTATTTTGCATATGGTGGATGACCGTCATACTATCTAAAGCTTACATAGGAGGAGAACGCCGCTTATATTTTTCGTTTGGTGAAAGTTCTCATTTCTTACCGCTATTAGGCAAAAGGCAAGAAGTGATAGAGCTATGACTATTTTGCAAAAAAGAAAGCATATGAAGCGCTGCATCTGCATATACTTCTAACAAAGGAGATGATGTATATGCGTATGCCAGCGCTGCCGAAGGATAAGGCAGGACCGAAACGATCCTACATCCAGTTATTAAAAGAGAAGCTGTTCAAATTAAAGAAAAAGCAGGCGTTTATTAAAGTGCCTGAACGTAAATAAGCTACCCTGATAACGATATCAGGGCAGCTTTTTTCGATTTATAATAAAAATGTTTCCTTATTCGGACCGATTAAAAAAAGCTCATGCATGGCCCGTGTAAGTGCTACATAGAGCAGCTTTCTATCAACCGGATGGTCATAAAAAGGCAAATGAAAAGCAGCAATCATGACAGCATCGAACTCCAGCCCTTTTGCAAGGTGGCTTGGTACGATGAGAAGCTTTGATTGATCGAGTGCCGCTGTTTCATCAAGCAGCTCGGCTTCCATACCCGCTTTTTTCAGGGCTACAGCGAATTTTTTTGCCTCGCTTGCCGTTTTTGTAATGAGGGCAATAGAACGATGCCCGGCTGCTCTAATCGTCTCATATGTTTTTAGTACAACCTTCTCATCGAATGCCGGGCAAGGGATGAAGACAGGCTGTTTTCCATGTCGTACAACCGGTTCGACCAAGGGTAAATCTTCATCCATCTTTTCTAGTATTTTATTGGCTGTGTCCATGATTTCAATTGTTGTACGATAGCTTTTTTGCAGCGTAGCATAAGTAGCGCGAGGAAACAGTTTGAGCACCGGCTCCCATTCGGTAAGGGAGCGGTAGCTGTGAATTCCCTGCGCTAGATCGCCTACCATCGTAAACATATCTGTTTCCAGCCCGGTCTTTAGGGCTGCCAGCTGAAAGAGTGAATAATCCTGTGCCTCATCAATAAATACGACCCGCATCTTCCACTTATCAGGAATTCCCTTTATACGGGCATGTAAATAATAAAGGGCCGCTAAATCCTCCAGTACCCAAGCTTCTTTCCGGTG
>DEQA01000084.1:4350-5454 GCA_002359075.1 Planococcaceae bacterium UBA3378 | reverse complement strand
TCAACGTTCCATACGATTACACTAACAATAAAAGATAAATCAACACGCCTGAGTAGGACAGAAAGTGTCAATTTTCCGCCCTACTCCTTCTTCTTTACTGTATTTGATTAAATCTTTTAAAGGCTACAAATCTTGTATCCCAGTAGCTGTAGGATAAGCTGGAGACCTCTACCCCATTTGAGCCGGCATGGATAAATTGATTGTTTCCTATATAAATACCCATATGAGAGATTGTAGGGATGTACGTATTTTTAAAGAACACAACATCTCCGGGTACAGGGTTTGCCACCACTGTCGTGTCATTCATAAAATAATCAAGACTGCTTTTTCGGCTCATGTTGACCATTGCATTTGTATACACATACTTTACAAACCCGCTGCAATCAAATCCTGCTAATGTATTTCCTCCATATATATAGGGAGTACCGATTAAAGATTGAGCTGTTTCAATCGCCTTTTTATATTTCTCCAAAGAGGCGGTGCTTGGCTGCACGGTAATTTTCTTCTCTGCTGCCAATTGCGCCGCTATTTCCTTTTCTGCATCGGAAACAGTCGGCTGCTGTGATCCCGCCGGCTGGTCTTCGCCAGGCAGTGAGACGACCGGTCCAGCGGAAGTCAATTGCTCTTTTTTAATGATCAGCGTCTGGTTGACATAGATGGCATCGGAAGAAAGCCCATTCCATTCCTTCAGCTTCGCCACCGTCGTATTGTTTTTAGTAGCGATTTTGGACAGATTATCGCCCTTTTCCACAATATATGTATAAATCTTTGATGTTACAGCACTTGGCTTAATAGCCGGGACTGTCGTCGCTGTACTCGGCGGCTTACTTGTCTGCCCGACCGTCGTGCTTGTCGTCTGCCCTTTTGTCACAATCAGCTGCTGATTGACAAAAATGGTATCCTCCTGCAAGCTGTTCCATTGCTTCAATGAGGCTACGGTTGTTCCATGTGCCGTAGCAATTTTAGACAATGTATCCCCTTTTTGCACCGTATAAGTGGCTGCTTGTGCCACCGGAGCTGCCAGCACGCTTGTCATGGCGACAGAGGCTAATAGTATTTGCCATTTTCTCATAAAATCCGCCCACCTTTTCTACTATTCTTCTA
>DEQA01000084.1:0-4223 GCA_002359075.1 Planococcaceae bacterium UBA3378 | reverse complement strand
GAGGAAAAGGGTAGTCAATATCATTTTTTTATGATAAAATCAGTTATTGTGTGAAGCTATTAAATTTTTTGAAAGTTTCCTCTTTTCTCAAATTAAAAGGAGTTTTTATCATCATGTCTAGCAACAAAGGATTTTTCAAAGAGAATATCGCAGTAGGATTTATGTTATTTGCCCTATTTTTAGGAGCAGGAAATATCATTTTTCCACCCTTACTCGGCCAACAGGCAGGAGACCAATTCGTTATTTCCATTTTAGGGTTCCTTATTACAGGAGTGGGGTTACCATTACTGGCAATCGTTGCCGTAGCAAAAAACGGAGGAGATCTTCAAATATTGGCCAACCGGGTGCATCCTCTATTTGGGATTTTGTTTACATCGATTGTTTATTTATCTATCGGACCGCTCTTCGCGATCCCGCGTACAGGAGCCGTATCGTATAACATCGGCATTACACCTTTTTTGACAGAGAGCCAGTTAGATAGCTGGGTACCGCTATTTATTACAACACTTATTTTCTTTAGTATTACACTCTATCTGGCTTTCAACCCGACAAAGCTGGTTGACCGCATCGGTAAAATTTTGACACCTGCTCTTTTAATCGTTATTTTAATTTTGGCTATTAAAGCCTTCGTGACACCAATGGGCGAATTTGGTGCATCACAGGGCAATTATAGCAGTCATGCTTTTTCCGAAAGCTTCATCCAAGGCTATTTGACGATGGATGTGCTGGCTGCATTAGTATTCGGGATTGTTATTGTACAGGCTCTTCAGGCTCGTGGTGTAAAAGATACTGGAAAGCAAGTGAAGGTTACCATATTTTCAGGCATCATCGCAGCACTGGGCCTATCATTTGTATACATTTCCCTATCTTATATCGGCGCGACAAGTGTTCAGGCAACCGGTTATTTTGAAGACGGTGGACAAATTATTGCTGCAGCTGCGAAAGTGCTGTACGGCGGCTTCGGGAATATCGTGTTATCCGCTACTATTATTTTGGCATGCTTAACGACTTCTGTCGGATTACTTTCAGCGAATGCATCATTTTTTGCCCGAATCCTTCCGCTATTATCCTACAGAGCGTACCTGATTATGTTTACATTGTTCAGCTTCGCCATTTCCAATGTAGGGCTGGCAAAATTAATTTCGATTTCGCTTCCTGTATTAATGATGATTTACCCAATTGCCATCGTATTGATGACTGTGGCGCTATTTGCCGGTCGTTTCAATCATGCAAGAATCATTTATGTACTGCCATTGATTGTCGCGACGGTTGTCGGTCTCAATGATGGGCTGAAAACAGCAGGCATTGAAATTGCAGCATATGATAACCTGTTAAATCTACTGCCATTGCAGGAGCAAAGCCTCGGCTGGCTGATCCCTTCTATTATCGCATGTGTAACCGGTATCATCATCAGCTTAATCAATAAAAAATAGTACATCCCCGGTGGAAGCCAGTCTTCCATCGGGCTTTTTTATTCCCCTTTCCACACATCTATAACTTTCGCAAAAAATATATAATGGTAAATAGCCAACTTCTTACAATAGTTATATAATGGAAGTAATACGCATAAAGGTGTGATGTTTTTGAGGAAAATCCAATGGCTGGCCTGTATATTGACGCTTTTATGGCTGCCGGTATCAGCTGGTGCTGCTCCATTAAATGAAATAAAAGATTATGTAGAAACGCTCTATGTCGGGGATATAAACGGAGATCTACAAGATGCTGCCTCTGCAGAGCAAATTATTGATATGCTGGATCCTTATTCCGCTTACTTTACAGCCGGGGAATTTGAGGACTTTATCAACTCGATTGAAATGTCGTCTGTCGGGATTGGGGTAGTGATTGAGGAGCATAGCCGGGGCATCTATATTTCCGAAGTTATAAAGGGCGGAAGTGCGGAACAGGCGGGAATAGCTGCCGGTGATATTATTACGCATATTGACGGGAAAGAAGCAGCCAATATGACGTCATCGGAAGCTTCTTCTCTTATAGTAGGAGCGGAAAATACGAGTGTCACGTTAACGATCTTAAAATCAAGCGGGCAATCCGTGACAAAAACAATCGTCCGCAAGCCCTTTTCCCTGCCGAACAGCACGTCAAAGCTGCTTTACGGAAATGTAGGATATATTGCCCTTTCCTCCTTTTCCACTGATGCAGCAGGGCTTGTGAAAAAGGCAATCCGCGAGCTGACAGCAAACGGTGCTACAAGCTTTATACTGGATCTTCAGGATAACGGCGGCGGCTTTGTAACGGCGGCGGAAGAAGTAATCGGCTTGTTTCCGAATGCCAAGGATGCCTATACATATGAGGATGCTTCCGGCAACTACCTCATACGCGCCAAGCGGCAATCGATTCAATTCCCAAAGAATACCCGGGTGCTGATCAACCGCTATAGCGCGAGTGCTTCGGAAATGACAGCCGCCTCCTTAGTGGACCAAAAAGCAGCGATTTTATACGGCGAAAGATCATACGGTAAAGGAACGATGCAATCCTTTTATGAATTATCGGACGGTAGCTATTTGAAGCTGACGGTCGCCCAGTTTGCCGGTCCTTCTGCTACCGTGATTAACCATGTCGGGGTAAAGCCGGATATCGAAACATCCGGCAACGGCCTATACCAGGCTCATTATGATGCCATCGCAGCCAATTTGTCTTCCTACCGGGAGCTTGCAGCATTAAAGAATGTACCTACGTCAAAAACATTTACCGTAAACTTCAATCACGAGCTTACAGCGGTGCCTGCCGGTGCAATTGATCTTGTAAAACTCGGGGATGGCCGTGTAGATGCCGAGCTGAAAATAGAAGGCTCAAAAGTGCTTATAAAGCCAACCGAGGCATTAACTTCAGGCGGTCATTATATGCTGGTCGTTCATCCGCAGCTGACAGGCCTTAACAGTACGATGAAAAAAGGCTCTTATGTGTACATTACCGTAAAATAGCCTTTACGACCGGCTCCTCCCTCCATATAGTGAGGGAGTTTTTTTGTGTGAATATAGTCTTCTATTGCGCGATTTTATAGTGGCATTGCGTGAATTTGGCTCCTATTGCGCGAAATTGATCGGTGATTGCGCGATTTTGGCCTCCTATTGCGCGAATTCATGATTGTATTGCTCGAATATGGACTTCTATTGCGCACTTCACTCCTTTTAGCCTATAAATATCTTCCGAATACACAGCTGCCCGAATGAGTTTCCCCTGTCATAAAAAAAAGTGCCGGCACCCCAATTCCGGGTACCGGCTTTCTAAAATGCTGCAAATATTCAGAATTTAGAATGCAAATGCATTGGCATATTAATGGACAAGCTCTTCCTGTTCAGCGAAATAGATATTGATAATATCTTCAGCCAACATATCAGGCGTACGCTTTTCTGTTAATAGGTTAGTTAGTGTTAAACGTTCCACCGAACCTAAAAGACTTTCTACGAATATACGAGTATCAACATGGTCCAGCATGGAACCTTTAATATTATGGACAGTCACTGTGTCCACAAGACGATTGGCAAGCTCTCTTTTCATCTCTTCTGCTTCTGCTGATTCAAAAAAGCCGATCTTCGTAAGATTTGGATGTTGCACAAAGTAAGAAAAAAGATCCTTCAACATCGTAAACATTTGTTTGCGGATGTTTTCATTGCCTTCCAGATGCGCTAAGCCATCGTTGAAAATTTCATAAAAGCTCGTTTGAAACTCGGAATTTAAATCGTTGAATAAAGATTCTTTGCTGTGGAAGTACAAATAAAATGTAGGCTGGGTTAAATTAGCTGCCTTCACAATGTCACTAATTTTTGTTTGGTGATAGCCATGAGCCGAAAAGAGCTCGATTGCTTTTTCCAATAACAATTGTTTGCTTCTTTCTCCACTTGAATTCACTCGTCGTCCTCTTGCCATATTGATCCACCTTTATCTCTCTTTAATAGATGTTTGGTAATTCACTCGTTACCAAATATTGTACATTCATTATATATTAATTTTTTTTCAAAATAAAGTCTTTAGTCATATTTTAAACGACGAATATGACAGATTATAGTCCAATTATATTATTCATAAGTATGTCCTTTAAGGGAGTATTATACAAAAAGATATCTACAAATAGATAGTATATTTGTAGATATCTTTTCTTTTGGCTAATTCGATTTTACTAATTTTGATTTTAATTTTTTATAGAATTGTTCGATTTCCTTGATTTGGAACATGACGTACAAAATCACCGTACTCAGACCAAAGAC
>DEQA01000337.1 GCA_002359075.1 Planococcaceae bacterium UBA3378 | reverse complement strand
TTCACCAGCCAGCAGTTTGCAGATGTACTGCTGGACAAGGCCGATGTTGCCGTTGCAGCAGGCAGCGGGTTTGGCAAATACGGGGAAGGTTATGTACGTGTCGGGCTGCTCGTGCCGGAAGAGCGGCTAAAAGAAGCCATTGCCCGTGTAGAAAAGCTCGGTCTTTTTCATCTTCCTGTCAAGTAAACGAGCCCAATCTATTCATTTATGATAAAATTTTTAAAAATTTTAATAAAATAATATTGCAAAATGAATAAATAGTCTGTATATTAAGTTTCATAGTTTTTTTAATATAGTGTTTCTCTCTTATTAAGAGTAGCTGAGGGACTGGCCCGATGAAGCTCGGCAACCAGCATATGCGAAAAAACGCATTTGCATGGTGCTAAATCCTACAAAACGAATTCGTTTTGAAAGATAAGAGTGGTGTTTGAATATTGTTTATTCATGCCTCTCTTTTCAAAGGAGAGGCATTTTTTATTGAAAAACAAATACAAACACGTTGGAGGAAACAATCATGAAAACAAAAAAATTCGGTTATTTATTCGCGGGAGCAGCACTTACCCTATCACTCGCGGCATGCGGCAGCGATGAAGATTCAGCAGCAAAATTAGATGACGGGGTCATCAAGGTTGGGGTAACGGCAGGCCTGCAGGAAGAATTTACAGAAGTGGCTGCTGAAGTAGCGGCTAAAAATGGCTTGGACGTGCAGATTGAAGTATTTTCTGATTATGTGCTGCCGAATACAGCACTTGTAGAAGGAGATCTTGACGTAAATAACTTCCAGCACAAGCCCTTCTTGGAAAACTTTAATGAAGACCGGGGCGAGGAGCTTATAGCTGTAGCAAATACCGTTTTGAATCCATTAGGCTTCTATTCAGAGAAATATAAGTCAATTGATGACGTTCCCGATGGTTCAAAAGTGGCTATACCGAACGACCCGACAAATGGAAGCCGCGCATTACTGGCACTTGCTGATGCCGGCTATATCACATTGGCGGAGGGTGTGGGTACCAATGCTACCATCTATGACGTGGAAGAAAACCCGAAAAATCTGGAATTCATTGAATTGGAAGCCGCTCAAATCCCGACACAGCTTGGTGAAGTAGAATTTGCCGCTATCAATACAAACTTCGCAATGGAGGCAGGCCTAAATCCTAAAAGCGATGCTATCCTGCTCGAAACTACAGACTCGCTTTATGTAAATGTCATTGCCGTACGTCCTGAAGATAAAGACAGTGAAGACTTGAAGAAATTCATTGAAGCATATCAATCAGATGAAGTACGCCAGTACATTGAAGAAAAATATGACGGGGCTGTCATTCCAGGCTTCTAATCCAATATACGATCAACAGTTACCGGTATCGACACCGGTAGCTTTTTAGCTAGAAAGGCGGGGAGAGTATGATTCAACTCCAATCAGTTGTGAAACAATTTAAAGCAAAAAACGGCACAGTTAACGCTGTGGACCAGGTAGATATACAAGTAAAAAAAGGCGAAATTCATGGGGTCATAGGCTATTCAGGTGCAGGGAAAAGCACGCTCATCCGTTGTGTCAACCTGTTGGAACGCCCGACAAGCGGCAAGGTAATCATTAACGGCGTTGATCTGACAGCAGCTTCCACAGAGCAGCTCCGGCAGTCACGTCAAAAAATCGGCATGATATTCCAGCATTTTAATTTACTAAAAACAGCAACAGTCTATGACAATATCGCTATACCTTTAAAGCTATTAGGCTATAGCAAACAACAGGTAGAAGAAAAGGTAACAAAATATACGGAAATCGTCGGCTTAACAGATAAGCTGACAAGCTACCCGAACCAGCTGTCAGGTGGACAAAAGCAGCGTGTCGCCATTGCCCGCTCTCTATCGCAGGAACCAGAAATCTTACTTAGTGATGAAGCGACAAGCGCCTTGGATCCCGAAACAACGGACTCTATTTTAGATCTGCTCCTTGAAATCAACGAAAAGCTCGGTATTACGATCCTCTTAATCACCCATGAGATGAATGTCATTCAGAAAATCTGTGACTATGTGTATGTCCTTGAGAAAGGAAAACTTGTCGAGCATAATACGGCCATTGAATTATTTACAAGACCGAAGCATCCAACGACACGCAAATTTTTAAGTACGATTTCGCAGCGCAGTCTGCCGGATTCACTCATTGAGCAGTTGAACTTGACGGGGGCGGTCATTCGCCTGACATTCGTCGGGGAAAGTACAGGAAAACCGCTCATTGCAGATATAGCGAGCCGGTTCCACGTTCAGCCGAATATCCTTGCGGCTAACATTGTTGAACTTAAGAACGGTATTGTCGGTAATATTGTCGTGCATATCAATGGAACAGCCTCACAAATTACCGATATTTCCCGGTACTTAACAGATAACGGCGTACAAATTGATGTATTGGGAGGTGCAGCAGATGAATAGTGATAAAGGCTTTTTTGAACAGTGGGGACCTATTATTTGGGAAGCAGTGCTTGAAACATTCCAGATGACGTCCATTTCCCTCATTATTTCCGTTGCACTTGGGGTACCACTTGGGCTGATGCTCGTACTGACACGTCCAGGACAGGCATTTGAAAATAAATGGCTTTACCGTATTTCTAACTTGGTTATTAACATTATCCGCTCGATTCCATTTATTATTTTGCTGTTCTTCATTCTGCCGCTCACAAAGTTCCTTGTGGGGACAACGATTGGCGTAAAGGGTGTAATTGTACCGCTTGTTGTCTATACAGCGCCTTATATTGCCCGCCTGCTGGAGACCGCTCTTCTAGAAGTGTCCCCTGGTGTAATGGAAGCTTATACTGCAATGGGCATTAAGCGGCGCCATATCATATGGCATGTACTGCTGCGTGAAGCCCGTTCCTCCATTGTACTCGGCCTGACAATTGCTACAGTCGGTCTCATTGGGGCAACCGCCATGGCAGGGCTTGTTGGAGCAGGAGGTCTTGGTGCCCTGGCCTACCGATACGGTCATATCCGTTTCCAGGTGGATGTTATGTATGCGGCTGTGTTTATTCTTATTATATTAGTACAGGTAGTTCAATCAATCGGCAATCTTGTTGCTGCGAAGCTGAAAAAGGACTGATCTATTTATGACAAAAGAAGACTTGCTTTTAAAAAATATTCAGGGTAATAAGCCCTTCCCTATTTGCTTTGAGGATCTAGAAAAAGCGGTGGCGGAAAAGCTCCCTGCCGGACCATACGGCTATATTCGATCAGGGGCTGGCGGCGAACAATCCCTGCGTAACAACCGCCGTGCCTTTACGAAATATTCTATCGTCCCGCGCTTTTTAAATGATGTTTCCGAAACTGATACATCTATTAAGCTGTTTGGCAAAACACATCCTACTCCTTTTTTGTTTGCACCGGTTGGGATGAATCAGATGGCGCATGAACTGGGAGAACTGGCTGTTGTACGTGCTGCCGAAAAACTGGGTATGCCCTACATTCAAAGTACGGTCTCCAGCTATTCACTTGAAGAAGTAGCCGAGACTGCGCCAAATCATACGAAATGGTTTCAGCTTTACTGGTCTACAAATGAGGAAATCGCTTATAGTATGGCTGCCCGTGCAGAAAATGCCGGCTTTGAAGCAATTGTCCTGACAGTCGATACCGTCATGCTTGGCTGGCGTGAGGAGGATGTGCGCAATCAATTCTCACCACTCAAGCTGGGACTGGCACGTGGAAATTATATGAATGACCCTGTCTTCACCTCCTCTTTAACGGACGATTCATTTGAGTCTTACGTGGAAGGCGTGCTCGCCAACATTTTTCATCCGACACTGAATTGGGAAAATGTCCGGGAATTAAAAAGCCGCCTTCGGGTGCCGCTGCTTATTAAAGGGATCTTACACCCGGAAGATGCTCGTCTAGCTATGGAAGCCGGGGTGGATGGAATTATCGTTTCCAACCATGGCGGTCGCCAATTGGATGGGGTAATCGGGAGCCTCGATGCTCTTCCTGCCATTGTGAACGCGGTAAATGGCCGCGTACCAGTACTGCTGGACGGTGGAATATACCGAGGAATTGATGCACTAAAGGCACTGGCGCTCGGTGCTGCGGCTGTCTGCATCGGCCGGCCATTTGTTTATGGCCTTGCCTACGACGGGGAGAACGGCGTCTATCAAGTTATGCAAAACTTATATAGTGAATTTAAAGTATCGATGGGATTAGCAGGACAGCGGACAGTGGCAGAGCTTCAGGCAATGACGCTTATACGCGAGTAAAAGGGAGGCTAAAAACCCTTTTAAGATGGCCAATACCGGCGAGGCAGCGATTGTGCTGGTGACATCCGAATTATACTTTTTATCAAAAACAGAGCAGGCCCGTAAGTTTCGACTTTCCGGCCTGCTCCTTTCTTTTGTCTATAGAAAGGCTGCTCCGTCAAAACAGGAGCAGCCCATGTACTTTCTTTATTGAATAACACCCAGCTCGCGTCCTACTTTTTCATAGATCGCCAGTGCCTCATCAAGCATGTTCTTCGTATGGGCCGCCGTCGGCATATTGCGGACACGCCCCGTTCCTTTAGGTACAGTTGGGAAGACAATAGATTTCGCATAGACCCCTTCTTCAAATAGACGGCGCGAAAATTCCTGTGTCAGCTTTTCATCCCCGATAATACATGGTGTGATGGGTGTTTCGGATTCTCCAATATGAAAGCCCAGCTTTTTCAAGCCTGCCTTCAAATAGTCACCATTCTCCCAAAGTTTATCGTGAAGCTCTGTCGATTCCATCAGCATTTCCACTGCACGTGTAATAGCTGCTACATCTCCAGGCGGCAGCGCCGTAGAGAATAAAAATGGACGGGAACGAACCTTCAACCAGTCAATCAGATTTTGCTTACCGGCAACATAGCCACCGACAACACCAATTGCTTTAGACAGCGTCCCTATTTGGAAATCAATTTCCTTTTGCAGGCCAAAATGCTTTACCGTTCCGGCTCCTTTTCCTGTCACTCCGGATCCATGGGCATCATCTACATACGTAATTAAGTCAAATTCCTTTGCGATTTCTACAATTTCCGGAAGTTTGGCTATATCACCATCCATGGAGAAAACACCATCTGTAATGACCATGATTTTATTATACAGGCCGGATTCCTTCGCTTCCTTCGCCTTTTTGCGCAGGTCATCCATATCGGAGTGGTTATAGGCAATAATTTTCGCCTTTGATAGGCGGCAGCCGTCTATGATAGAAGCATGGTTCAATTGGTCAGAGAGAATGGCATCATTTTTATCCATTACGGCAGAAATGGCAGCCATGTTGCAGTTAAAGCCGGACTGGTAGCTAATCGCTGCTTCTGTTCCTTTAAACTTTGCAAGTGTCTCCTCCAGCTTCACATGAAGATCCAGCGTTCCATTAATTGTCCGGACGGCCCCTGCTCCTACACCGTATCGGTCAATCGCTTCTTTTGCGATACGTTTCAGCTCTTCATTTGTAGCAAGTCCAAGATAGTTGTTTGACGATAAATTGATCAATTTTTTCCCGCGCACTTGAATAATCGGGCCATTCGCTCCCTCTACAGGATCTATTTCATTGTAAAGGCCCTGAGCACGCAAATCTTGTAAATTATCATTCAGAAATTGTTCCAATATATGTGACAAAGCTGTTCATCCCTTCCACTTTTCAGACTATTAACATTTTAGCATATTTCCATTGTGTTTCGACGAATTGATAAAGTTATACACAATTCGTGGTTTTACCCACATTTACCTGTTGATTATTCAGAATATTTGTGAATAAGTAGTGATTTTCCTTCAATTTTCAAAAAACAGCTGTGGATAACTTTTTTATCCACAGCTACTCCATAATGAATTGATACAGATTTCTTTAGAGAATATAAATAGACCGGAGAAAAAATATGCCCTCTCCGACTCGGACTGTTTGGGCAATTATCAAATCGTCAGCGGTGCAAATGCGGCCTTCGTACAGTTTGCTAGATCTGCAGGAGCAAGCTTTACCTGCATTCCGATTTTCCCTGCACTCACAATCATATACTCAAGCGTCTCTGCAGAAGCGTCAATAAATGTAGGAAACAGCTTTTTCATTCCAACAGGTGAACAGCCGCCGCGCACATAGCCGGTCACATTCTGAAGTTCTTTTACCGGCAGCATCTCTATTTTTTTCTCGCCGGCAGCCTTTGCGGCCATTTTCAAATGAAGTTCTGATGCAACAGGGACAACAAACACATAATAACGGTTTGCTCCTGCTGTAGCGAGCAATGTTTTAAATACATGATCTACAGGCTGCCCAATTTTACCTGCAACGGTTATCCCATCTACTGCCTGGCCGTCCTCTGATGTATATTCAAACAGCTCATGCGGTATTTTTTGCTGTTCAATCGACCGTATTGCATTCGTTTTAGCCGCTTTTTTTGCCATTTTTATCCCCTCTTCTTTTTACACTGTTTATGCTATAGCGATTATAAAAAAAGACTGAAAGCAAGTTCGAAATGATCCTCCTTTGCCAACAGTCTATACAATCTTTCTTTAAAAAGGCTTTCTTCAATCCAATGGACTAATCACGTGAATGCACTTTTTCTCCCTGCACCCATACTTCCCGAATATTTTCCGGGCGGGCTAAATAGAGAATTTTTTGGAATATATCTTGTAAATGCTCATTGCTGTCGTACAGCGGCAGTCTTGCCGAAGGGACCAACGTATCAATCACTTGAACATCCCATACATAGTTTTCAGCCAGGCGCCCGATTGGCAAGCTTAAACTTTCTCCCCCGCCGGCTGTCGCAAAGTAAAATGCCTCATTTACTGTAATACGGGCATTTGGCACACCACGTTCATCTGCAGGCAATGCCGGGTTCACGCCGTCCTCCAGCATACGGGAGGACATGACCGCTTGGCGGATATTATCAAAAAGACTTGGGGAAAAGCCGCCTGAAATATCGGAACCAAGACCGATTTCCACCCCTTTTTTATGGAAGTGCGCAAGCGGTATTACACTGTTTGCAAAATATGCATTCGAAATTGGACAGTGACTAATGGCGGTTCCTGTTTGAGCAAATAAATCTGCATCCTCTTCGTCCAGGAAGTTGCAATGCGCCATTACTGATTTTTCACGCAACAGCCCAAAATCATGCAGCGCAAACGCATCATTTTTTCCATAGCGCTCTTTTACATACTGGTGCGCCCAATCGCTTTCGCTGCAATGCGATTGGATATATGTATCATATTTTGCAGCCAATTCACCTAATCCCTGCAGCCCTTCACTTGTACAGCTTGGGATAAAACGCGGCGTTACAACAGGATAAACCCCCTGTTTCACTGACTTTGCCAGCTCTTTGACTGCCAGGATAAATTCCTCTGTATCTTTTAATGCCGTATTTGTATCGGCATCCCGGTAATAAGCCGGCGTCTGTTCCGGATCGTCCATTACGACCTTCCCAACTAACCCTCGCTGGCCTTTTTTGGCACAGATTTCCGCAAGCAACACACTTGCCTCTTTATGCACTGTCGCAAAATAAAGAGCCGTCGTCGTACCGTTCGCCAACAAAGTACTCACCACGTCTTCATAAACGTTCTTGGCAAAACCTACATCGGAAAATTTGGATTCAATCGGAAATGTATATGTATTTAACCAATCAAAAAGTGGAATATCCAGCGCTGTTCCCGATTGCGCCCATTGTGGTGCATGCACATGCAAATCGACAAACCCCGGCAGGAAGTACTGACCTTCCGCTAATTGATGGAAATTATCCTTGCCTTCATACATATCCAGCAGCATTTGATAATCTTCATCTATCGGTGCCACAATTTTTTCAATCATCCCGTCCTTATTAATACAAAATAGATGATCCTCTAGTATAGAGATGTCTTTTGGTGATTTGCTTGAAAAAGCAGTTCCTCGAAAAATGTGTGAGTAGTTCAACATACAAGCTCCTTTAAAGTTTTCATAGTGGATTGCTATCAGTATAAAACGTTTTTACAGGAAAGTCTAAAATCTAACGCCGTACTCGCTGCCCTGTATATTCCTCCATATAAAAAACATGAAGAATGCCATATGATCGGTCCTTCATGTCTTGGTTTATATTAAGCTATTTTAGAATATGATGGTTCATCAAAGGAACGATAGTTATTCTTCACCATGGCAATATGCTGTAAGTAACTCGCACTCGCCACCTCAAACAGATGTTGCTGCGCCCTGCTCTCAAGCTGGCGTCCGGCAAGTAACGATCCATGCAAGACGTTACGCTCCGTAAACCTGTCGATAAAAAGCTCAGATGCTTTTACTTTTTCATTCTCTGTAAAATCAGCTGCCTTCTCAGCAGTCACCGGCACTTCATCCTCTGATTCATCTATCTGTCTCTTCCATATTTCTGCCTCTTCATCAACGGCTCGCGGCACTTCCTGAGTAGATGAATCAAAAGTATTTAGACCATCTTCTGTCTGTTCAATTTGTTTCTTCTCTATTAATGACTGCGGTGCAAGCAGATCCTCTATTTCTTTTTCCTCTTGCCCGGCTGCATGCAAATCCCTCTCTGTCTTTCCGGAAAGCAGGTTTTCCAATGCCTCAAGCAGCGGATTTTTCGTTGCCTGATATTGTGCATTTTTGCGATAGGCCTGACCCATTTCACGCCTTTGGAATGCCCGTTTACGGTTCTCAACATCTGATTCTATGCTCTTTGTCAATTGCGGCAGCTTCATTTTCTTCCACCTTCCCTTCCTTATTTTCATTTATTCTATTTATCGGCATTCTATCCTTAATTATATGTCCTTTCATTCCAAATAAACCCTATTGACCATGCTATAAAACAACAAGGCTACTTTTCTCCTTTTCCTTTATAGAAAATGATAGAACAAAAGACCTTTTCGAATCATCATGATTTGATCTTCCTTCTTTCTTTACTTTCCCATTTTAAAGTTGCTTATAATAATAGGGTACAGACGTTTATCAACACGATGTGATTTTCAAGAGAGAGGGGTTAAATGGCATTGACTAA
>DEQA01000234.1 GCA_002359075.1 Planococcaceae bacterium UBA3378 | reverse complement strand
AAAAAAGTATTGTTTTAATACTGGAGAGCTTTATCGGAAGCACATCAAATGAAGCAGGGAGGATGACGATTGAAACAGCTCTTTCTATTTATTCTACTGGCGGCCGCTTTACTAGCGGGGTGTTCTAAAGCTGAAGAGACAAAGCCGGTAGCTCAGCAAAATACTGCTGGTAAACAGCAGGACATGGAGCTTATCATGGAAAATCTTGAGGTGCCTTGGTCTATTGCAAGACTTGACGATACATTTTATGTAACAGAAAGAGCGGGGCATATTGTAAAAATCGAGAACGGGGAAATGGAGCGGCAGAACATGAAACTGCAGCAAAAGCTTTCAACTGCTTCGGAGGCTGGTTTACTCGGGTTTGTGCTTGCACCTGATTTTCCCAAATCAAACAGGGCATATGCATACTATACGTATGAAGGAGGCGGCGGGCAATTTAACAGAGTGATTACCGTTCGTCTGGAAGATGGTGTCTGGGCGGAAGAAAGGATTCTTCTTGATCACATTCCAAGCGGCCCTTATCATCATGGCGGCAGGTTAAAGATTGGACCGGACGGGAAATTGTATGTTACAACCGGTGATGCAACGATACGGGAGCTGGCCCAGGATATAAATTCGCTAGCGGGTAAAATACTGAGGATGAATATGGATGGTACGATTCCTAGTGACAATCCATTCCCGGTTTCCTACGTCTACAGTTATGGTCACCGCAATCCGCAGGGGATTACCTGGTCACCTGATGGCGAACTGTTTGCCAGTGAGCACGGCAATAATGCCAATGATGAGATCAACCGGATTGAAGCCGGAAAAAATTACGGCTGGCCGATCATTGAGGGGCATGAGGAGCAGGAAGGGATGGTTTCACCGTTATTTACATCGGGAGCTGAAACGACGTGGGCACCGTCAGGGATGGACGATTATAATGGGAAATTGTACGTTGCCGCTTTAAGAGGAACAGCTGTACTCGCATTTGACCCGGGCTCTGGTGAGCAAAAGGAAATTGTAACGGGACTGGGCCGGATTCGTGATGTGTTAATAGAGGACGGCTATCTTTATTTCATTACGAATAATACAGACGGGCGGGGCAATCCGCAGGACAATCGGGACAAGCTTTATAGACTGCTACTTACAGAGGTGGAATAAAAGGTTCAATAAAATGCTATGGGTTTGCCCGGGTACGGCTGAGTGATAAGAATGGTGGTGCGTGATGAAAAAACCTTCAAAAAAATACGAACGGTTTATGCGGAAAGTAGAAGTGTATTCTTTCTTTCAGAGAAAAAGGAAAGCAGTAAAGCTTTTGAAAGGCTTTATAAGCGAGCCTTGGCTATCTATAGAAGAAAAATCCAGTGCTTTCATCAGACTGGGTTATTTACTGCATGATTTGAAACAATATGAAGAGGCATCACAATACTTTCACGAAGGGCTGCTGCTTGGAAGAGAGATTCCGTTTCCTTACAGTCCTTATTTTCCGCTCTTGTTTGAAGCTTTTAAAAAGGCACAGCGTCATGATTTATATGAGTTTTGGTATGAGGATTTTGTAAAACGCCGATCGTATGATGAGGCGTTTAGGAATGTGGAAGCCGAATGATGGGCGCAATTCTATAAAGTAAAGCTATGGGAGTTCTCTATAAAAGCTAATAAAAAGAAGGCGGATGCTGTTAATGGCTCCCGCCTTTATAAATATGTGCCGGCACTTTTAAAATACGCAGTCACCCGATCTGATACTATCAGCTATTTCATTTCATTTCATAGTTGGTTCATCCTTTACAATAAAAGCTGGAACTACTTTAACGTAGATTAGCTCGCCTATCAATTCGAAGATTGTTTGTGTCACGATGACAGCGGCAGCCAGTGCAGCGATAGCGTCAGGCAAGGAGAAGGCTAATGGAAGAACGACTAAAGAATTTCGTGTCCCCATACTGAAGATTAATGCCCGTCCAGCTCCAGTGTCTAATCGGAAAATGGCAACAAGCAGTCTTGCTGTGATCGGCATAATGATGAAAAATAATATATAGATGGGTATGACCCCGCCAATCACTTCGAAATCACGATAGACTTTTGCGATTTGGGAAGCAACGACGACAATCAAGACCAAGGCCATAAAAGGAACAGGTAACCAGCCGGTTAATTGAAACAGCTGCTTTCCAATTGTTTGTTTTTTAGCCCATAGCTGTGTTGCAATGGCTAACAGAAGCGGTAGAAGTATCAAAAATAGAAATGCTTCTATAAACGGCTCCATATGAACAATTTCTCCAATCCCTTCTCCTACAAACATCCATAAATACATAGGTAATAACAGTAATTGAACAATTAAAAGGATGGGGGTTGCTGTCAGCATTAATTTTTCATCACCCTTCCCGAGCTGTGTAAAAACAATGACATAGTCAATGCACGGTGTAAGCAATACTAAACAAACGCCTATTAATACAGCCGGCGTTTGAGGGAACAATAAAAGGAGCCCCCAGACAACAAGGGGTACAATCAAAAAGTTTCCTGTCAGCAGCGCGATTAAAAATCTACTATTATGAAATGTTTTCTTTAATGTGAAAAACGGTATTTGGGTAAACATGCTGTACATCAGCACGGCAATAAAAGGCGAGATCAATACTTCCAGCTGATTTCCGAAAGTATCGTTTCCCATTCCTATTATGCCTCCAAAGATAAGAGCGCCTGCATAAATCCAAATTTGCCGATTTTCTAACGTTTCTCTTGAGATCCTCATTTTTTTCCTGCCTTTATCTATTTGTTTTCACCCATACATTATACGTTATTTTTCTTAAAGTCTTTCTATTAAAAAATCAAATTCTATTAAAAAGGGTTGCATTTGTATGAAAACCATGTTAAATTATTAAACACCGCTGAAATGCGGAAGAACTATTAAAAACTTTTAAAGAGTAATTGACTTGATGATTTATCAATGTTATTATATAAAAGTTGCTGTGAAAAACAACAACGAAAAAAACTTAAAAAGATGTTGACACGAACTTCAGTGA
Source organism: Planococcaceae bacterium UBA3378 (assembly GCA_002359075.1). GTDB lineage: Bacteria > Bacillota > Bacilli > Bacillales_A > Planococcaceae > Lysinibacillus_B. The sequence goes on along the minus strand of DEQA01000234.1, from coordinate 60 downwards.
GTGTTAGTATAAGAAAGTTGCCGCTAACGAACGGCAGCGAAATGAACTTTGAAAACTGAA
>DEQA01000162.1 GCA_002359075.1 Planococcaceae bacterium UBA3378 | reverse complement strand
AAAATTGTCATTACCTTGAACTTCTTCGTCATCTCGTCTCTACCTTTCTTATGAGAAATGGGATGCCGCTATTTGCAACATCCCTTTTTTCCACTTATGATCCTTTTTGATTATAAAGGCAGGCAGAGCGTTCCCGCAATCAGTCGATTGGCCTCTCGCTCTGCCGTTCCTTTTGTCCAGATAGCATACGCCCTGACTGCTTATTTTGTTCCGAATAAACGGTCGCCGGCATCTCCAAGACCCGGTACAATATAACCATGATCGTTTAGTTTTTCATCTAATGCAGCAATATAAATATCTACATCTTCATGGGCCTCCTGGATCGCTTTTACCCCTTCCGGAGCGGCGATCAGGCACATAAACTTGATATTTTTGGCTCCGCGCTTTTTCAAGGAATTGATCGCTTCAACAGCCGAGCCGCCTGTTGCCAACATAGGGTCCACGATAATGAAATCACGTTCTTCCACATCAGCAGGAAGCTTCGCGTAATATTCTACCGGCTGTAATGTCTCCGGATCGCGGTATAAACCGATATGTCCCACCTTCGCTGCCGGAATCAGTTTTAACACGCCGTCTACCATACCGATACCCGCACGTAAAATCGGTACAATCGCTATCTTTTTCCCGGATAACACTTTTGTTTTCGCTGTTGTTACCGGTGTTTCAATTTCGATTTCTTCCAGCGGCAGGTCACGTGTGATTTCAAATGCCATAAGTGTTGCCACTTCGTCTACAAGTTCGCGAAACTCTTTTGTTCCTGTATTTTTATCACGGATATAAGTTAACTTATGTTGAATTAATGGATGATCAAAAACGTATACTTTGCTCATAGGGTGGATCTCTCCTAACTGTTGTTTATCTGAATTAGTATAGCACAAAAAAATAAACTGTAACATTCGATATATCACAGTTTATTGTCGAAATTCGGATCGCTTCTATAAAATATCGCGCTCTTCTAATTCTCTAAACGACATCGGTTTATAGAATAAATAACCTTGGGCACAGTTACAGCCAAGCCCGTACAGCACATCCGCCTGTTCCTTTGTCTCCACCCCTTCTGCTACAACATCAATCTCCAGGTTATAGGCAATTTGTATGATAGACCGCACAATCGCCAGCGTTCCCGCCTCATGAATACGGGACGTAAAGCTTCGGTCGATTTTCAGCTCTGAAAAAGGCAGCTTCTGCAGGTAGCTAAGGGAAGAGTAGCCCATCCCGAAATCATCCACACTTGTTTTTAAACCGCGTACATACAGCTGCTTAATAATTTCCTGTGCACGCTTCACATCCACCAGCCCTAGACTTTCTGTAATTTCGATAATTAAATAATGCGGATCCGCATGATACTTTTTGATGAGCTGCTCCAATTCCTCCACAAAGCGAGGATAGTAAAAGTGCTCCGGTGAAATATTAACAGCGATCGGTACAATGCGTTTCCCTTCATACTGCCGCTGTTGAAACCACCCAAGTACCTGCTCAATAATCTGCAGATCAATTTCCCGTATGAGCCCTGCCCGCTCCGCTATCGGCACAAAATCTGCCGGGGATACTGGCCCTAATACCGGGGAATTCCAGCGCGCCAACGCCTCCATGCTTGTAATCCGCCCTTTACGAAGCTCGACTTTCGGCTGGAAAAAGGCTGTAACCTCTTTATTTTTAATCGCTTCTGTTAAATGATTTAAAATAACCAGCTCTTTTTCAAGCTGCTCATCCTTTTCTTCACAGTAAAACCCTGCCATCGTACCGAAGGATGCCTTCGCTTCTGAGAGTGCACTTTCAGCATGGCGAATTCCCTCTTTTATGGATTGCCCTGTTCGGATAGGGGCTCCCCCGCTTTTTAGCGTTATGTAAATATTTCTTCCCTCGATGAGAAAAGGCTGCTCCACAAGCCTTTTTAAAAACTCTGCCGTTTGCCTTGTTTCCGGCTCGTTCTTCTCCATATACAAAATAAGAGAGGAACTAACAAAGCGTCCAACCAATATATGCTTGCCTTCACATATTTCCAAAATGCGTTCATACATCTGCTTGAGCAGCGCATCCCCGCTGTCTCTGCCGTATAGTTCGACAATCCTCGAAAACTCCGTCGGCTCTACTATATGAATGACGCCGTCCCATTCTGTTAATTTCTTCAATCTTTTTATAAATCCGTTAAGGTTTACCATGCCCGTAGGTAAATTCATATAGGCTAGCGCATACATTTGCTGCTGCTTTTTTTCGTAGGAGTGGGCAAGCATGATTAAATCAACAATTTTCTCGAAAAATTGACTGAAAACCTCGCCATTATAATCCTGTTCACCAAAGTAAATCGTCATCACACCAAGCTTGTCCTTGTCCTTACCGACAGGCAGGAAAATACAGCGCGTAAAACCATTCTTTAACGCAAGTTCCATATGCGGACGATGCAGATGCAAACGGCTGAAGTCGTCATATATGACCACTTGCCGCAGTTCCATCATTTTTTCGTAGCACTTGCGCTCTGCCGGCCGTTCAAGCGTATAGCAGTTTGCTTTTCCTCGGTGCCATGCATCCGATTGAATCATCTGATATTCACCCTCATGCTGCCAAACAAAGGCGGTAAAGCATCCCGGGTGAAATAAATGGTCGATTCCATCGCAGATGAGCTTCACTTTTTCGTTAAATGAAATCTCACGCTGAATAGCCTGAAACATTTCTTTTTCTAATCGGTCCACAAAGTTTTGCAATTGTATATAGGTGACATCCTTCACGAAAACAAGCACAAGCTTCGTCTTATGTTGTTCATCTTGGAATGGCATACATTCCAGCTCTGCATAAAATGGCATGCTGTCTTTACGGATATGCATCAATCCGGCTTTCGTAACCTTCCCTTTATGCAGCCTTTCTTCAATTTCCGTTATTTCATTATGAAGCATTTTTTGCTGCAGGAGACCGCAAAGTGGAAAACCATAAATATCGCGAAGCTCAAAGCCCGTTACCTTTGCATGAAGATCATTCGTATAGCAAACGGTCAACGCATCATCCAATATCAAAAACCCGCGACCCGACTTATCTCCTAAATCTTTCAGCATACAAAATAGAGTATCTGTTTCATCATAAAGAGAGTAAACCGTCAATCATTGTCCCTCCTTCCTTCCAAATAATGTGGTTTATCACCGAAATCCGGCATTGATTTCCGTACCTGCTGGACCCTTTCTATAACACTCGTATTTTGGAGAGTGCCCCGAAATACATGGGAAATTCCGCACATGTTCAACCCCAAAAAGGCGTCACATACTGCTCCAATCAACTCGTTATATAACGATTTTGCTATCCCCAACTTATGGTGAAGACCCAATAAGGACCCTTACTATCTATTCTTTTCCATTATCCACTAAGCCACTTGACGGAGCAATATAAAAATCGTTTTTACTATTTTACAGCACAAAAAAAGATACTTTCAGCCTAAGCTGAAAGTATCTTCCGTAAGAGTTTATTCATATAACGGGAATTTGTCCGTTAATGCTTGGACGCGTTCACGCGCCTGTATTTTTACTGCTTCATCTTCCGGATTTTTCAATACAGAAGCAATGATTTTCCCTACTTCTGCTGCATCCTCTTCCTTGAATCCGCGTGTTGTAATAGCAGCTGTTCCCACACGGACGCCGGATGTAACAAATGGTGATTCCGTATCGTAAGGAATTGTATTTTTGTTTGTCGTGATGGCTACTTCATCCAACAGATGCTCTGCCACTTTCCCAGTTAAGCCTAAAGACTTCACGTTTAATAGTAATAGGTGGTTGTCCGTACCGCCTGAAACGATTTCGACACCTTCATCCATCAAGCTTTGTGCCAACGCTTTTGCATTCTTTTTAATTTGTTTTGCATATTCCTTGAACTCCGGCTGTAATGCTTCGCCAAACGCTACCGCTTTTGCCGCGATGACGTGCATAAGCGGACCGCCTTGGATACCCGGGAATACTGCTTTGTTTAATTTTTGCTCCCATTCTTTCGAAGCAAGGATTAACCCACCACGTGGACCACGTAATGT
>DEQA01000171.1 GCA_002359075.1 Planococcaceae bacterium UBA3378 | reverse complement strand
ATCCCGAAAAACTTAAAGAAAGCACGCCTCAGTTTAGATGAATTAGGGATGCTTCTGCGGGAACAGAGTGTTTTTTCCGTTGCCGATGTAGATTATGCGGTTTTTGAAACAAATGGCGAATTAAGTATTATGAAAAAACCGGCATTGGAAAATGCAACGAAACAGGATGTAAAGGCCAGTACCGCTCCAGCTCAATATATGCCGACAGAAGTGATCAGTGAGGGGAAAATTATTTTACAAAACTTATTAAATTTAAATCTCACCGAAGACTGGCTGATAAGAAAATTAAAAAAGAAAAATATACAGAATGTAGAAGATGTTTTTTATGCCCAGGTACAAGACAACGGCTCCCTCTACATTAGTTTGAAAAGTGGTGCACCCCTTAATCCACCTTCATAATATCAATTGGGGTAATGATTCCAATGAGTTTTTGGTGCGGCTTGCCATGCTCTGTAATAAGCAGTGCTTCAAAACGGCGGCCGCGCTCTACCCCTTGCTTAAAAATCCCCTCTGCTTCTTACCGTTATGTACCGGCTGATGAATTGATAGATGTCAAATTCCATTGTTGTCCCGTGATGGAAGATGTTATTCCGTAGATCGGCATACGCACGCAAATCATCCTTATGTTTCCCGACGAGCAGGCTCTTTTTTTTTGCCTGGTCAATTAAACGGTAAAATGGCATAGTATCTTTTGCTCCTACCATATGCCGCATCCGATGGTCAATCCGTTTAAACGCTGTTAAAAAGCGGTCCGGATTTTTCACGGTCACATTAGGCTTACCTTTCTTCCTTTTCCTCCCTCTTTATTATATTCTTAATTTTCTTATATTTAAATATAGAAAAAGCAGTCCTCCTGTTGTAAGAGAGGCTGCTTCTTCGGTTTGATAAGGACGACTTGTTGAAAACTGCGTATTCCTTTTCGTATGCTGCTATATTTTTGCTGTGGCCGCATTTCTCTTGGAGAAGAAAACACCCAGCAGTACAGCAACAAGTATAAGGACGGTTGTTAAAGCTACAGTCGCCGTGTAATGTTCACTCATTCCACCATTGATAAATTGTAAACCATAGGCCGTGAGCTTCCACGGACTCACACTCCAGAAGCTGCCGATTAGTGAGTCTATCATCAAGCCGATTGGCAGCAGGAGAATAGCAAATGTCATGGCAACCGCCGTATTGAACATGGCACTGCAGGCAAGCGTCACCGCTGTCACTAGCAAAATCCATAAACAATACGTACCAAGCATTTTCATAAATGCCCCGGTCTCTACTGTTCCATATAGCAACACCGTATAATACAGGCTCCCTGCATATCCTGCCACCCCGCTGACAATTCCCAGTAAACTTGTGACAGCCCATTTGCTCATAAACAAAGCGGTAAAAGAAATGGGGCGTACATACAGCAGCGTTGCCATTCCGTTTTGCCGTTCCCGGCTGATAGCACTGGCCATCGTTGCGACAAGGACTACTAAACCAATAGATTGGAACTGGCCGGTAGAGGCGGAGAGAAGATCAACCGGGTGCAGTTCAGGCATTGACAGCATGAATCCTTCGGGCATATTGCCGACAGCTCCTAAAATATCTTCCATAAAGTAGTTTGTCAGCGGATCCATAATACCAAGTACAATGAAAAGCAGCGGCATCCATACAAACTTCAGACTGCGCCAGGCTTCCCGGAATTCCTTCGTCAACAACGTCAAAAACGTATTCATTGTCCCGCCACCTCCATGAATATCTCTTCTAGGCTCGCTGTGACACGCTCCACTTTCGTAACAGCAAGTTTCGAGGCGGCAAGCCGCTCCAATAGCTGCTGCATCGTCGGACGTTCTTCTACGATTTCCACATACACAGATGTACCGTTTACAGTGACAGAGAGCTCTGACTGTGAGGCAAACTGTAAGGCATCTTCCTGTGACGCAAACTCTATCCGGTAACGCGGAGATTCAAATTTGGCCCGTACTTCCGCAAGGGACCCTGACTCGACGAGCTCCCCTTTTCTTAAGAATAGCAGTTGGTCCGTCATTTCCTCCGCGTCATTTAAAATATGGGTAGAATAGAGAATCGTCGTCTGCTGCTGCAGCTCTTTTAGTAAATTCATAATTTCCCGCCGTCCTACCGGATCTAAAGCAGACACCGGCTCATCAAGAAGAAGCAGCTTTGGCTTATGGACAATAGCCTGCGCCATACCGAGCCGCTGCTTCATACCGCCTGAAAAGGTCGCCGTTTTTTTCTTCATTGCCTCTTCCAGCCCTACAAAGGCAAGCACTCTTTCTGCCTCCTTTTTCGCTGCCGGGCCGGGTACCCCGCTTAATTTGGCGGCCATTTCCGTAAACTCAAGCGCTGTCAGCCACGGGTAAAATTGCGGATATTGAGGAAGAAAGCCGATTTCCCTGCGGATATCCGTTACGCCCGCTATCTCAATTGTTCCGCTTGTCGGCGCCAATAATCCCGTCAGCATGGACAAGGTCGTCGTCTTTCCTGCTCCGTTCGGTCCGATTAGAGCTGTCGCTGTATTTGGTTCAAGCGTAAAAGAAACATCCGACACAACAGTCTGAGCACCGAATATTTTTGTTAGATTGCTCACTGTGATCATGTAGTTTTTCTCCCTGCAATGAAATAGATGACCGGGCCAAACAGACTGATGAATAAAATAATTAAAGCCCATAACCACTTTGGACCGTTCGTTGCATGAATACGTGCCAGATCGATTAAAGCGACGATCATCAAAATAGCCTGAACAACAATAAGCGGGGCAATTAATCCCCAATTAATATTTGCTAATTCCTCCATTTACAGTTCCTCCTCAATTTGCAGATGGTGTCTTAAATTATTCATAAGTGATTTATACGTTGGATGCTCGTATAAGCACTCGAATGCCGGGTTGTTTACCATTATTTTTACTAAATCCTTCTTGATGGACAGATCATCACGCGGCGCCTGCCCGCACATTTGGATTTTATCTTCAATCCAGTCGGATAACAGATAGAAGTAGGAATCCCCTTGCAGCCTCAACGGAAACTCCAGGCGGCAGCATATTTGGCAATAAACTTTTATCAACTCTAAAGCCTTCTCTGTACGGTTTTGCATCGCATAACCCATCGCAGCCTTCAGATAAAAGAGAAGCGCTGTATTGGCATTCAACTGCTCGACTTGGAACAGCTTGATCATCTCCTGCATCCTGTGCACCACTTCGTCAAAATGCGATTCGTTCAAAACCTCCAAAGGCAGACTTTCCGCTGCAGATCCAATAATGGCAATAACATGCTGGTAATGGCTCACCTGCAAGATCTCCTTTGCTTTCTTTGCATCTCCAAGCATTTGATGAGCAGTAGCAATCAGCTGATCAGCGCCCAGCTCGATATATACATTCTCCCCTAAAATCTCCAGTACTTCTGCCGGTGCTCCCTGTAACAGCTTGACATACGCTTCAAACATAACGGCTTCATTCATTAAAAGATGATCACCGCTATACTCCTTCACTCGCTCAGAAAGCTCTAAAATTCTGTTTAGCACCTGCTCCTGATTGCTTGCCTGCGGGTGGTAGTTCAAATATAGCTGCGCCATTTTCAGCACAAACGGGAAACAGGAATAGTACTCCGTGAGCAGCTGCTCCATTTCTTTCTGAACCTCTTCAAATGGATGCTCACTGAACTGCTTCGCTAAATAGGCATACGTCTTGCCAATCCGCTCCTTTGTCATTTGAGGCTCATACCCGAGCAACGCATCTATTGAAATATTAAAGTAAGTCGCCAGCTTCGGCAGAAGGGTAATATCCGGATAGCTAAGTCCTTTTTCCCATTTGGAAACCGCAGCCCTTGAGACACCAATATACTGGGCGACCTGCTCCTGCTTCAGCCCCATCTCCTTCCGTCTGTTTGCGATTATTGTTGGAAACTGTAGGTTTTTCATTTCATCAACTCCCTACTGCTACTATATCCAAAGTTTAGTGGTTAAAGTAGCGAATAACTGTTTACTTCACGACTATTTGTCAACTGCAGGTTGATTTTTTAAATATACACCTACTATCTTACATAAAAAAGCAGCCGAGGCCTACTTGCACCCCGACTGCTTTTATTCATTTCATACTTTTTGATACGTGTTTACTGTGTTGTATAGCCCCCATCCAGGACGAATGACTGTCCTGTCATTCCTCTAGATTCTTCACTTGCTAAATACTTGGCTAATGAAGCAATTTCTGATACGTCCAGCAATCGCTTTTGCGGGATCAGCGGGAACAGCACTTCATCAAGCACCTGTTCTGTCGATATACCGCGCGTTTTGGCCAAATCCTCGAATTGGCCCCGCACAAGGGCTGTATCCGCATATCCTGGACAAATAGCATTCGCTGTAATATTATACTCGGCAGTTTCCAGGGCCGTTACCTTTGTAAGACTGATCACCCCATGCTTTGCTGAATTATAGGCGGACTTTCCTGCAAAGCCAATGAGCCCATTAATGGAAGAAATATTGATGATCCTCCCGAAATTCTTTTCCTTCATGTACGGGAGTGCGTATTTCGTCGTAAGGAACGGACCGACGAGCATAATTTTCAGCATCTGCTCAAATTTTGCAGCCGGGAAATCCTCAATCATTGCTACATGCTGCAAGCCTGCATTGTTGATCAGGATATCAATGGAGCCAAATTGCTCGACCGTGGCATCGATCGCTCTTTTTACATCCTCTTCTTTCGAGACATCACATACGATTCCTGCCGCATTTTCAGAGAGATTTTCCAGTGCCTTTTCCAAGCTCTCTTCATTAATATCAGAAATCATCACTTTAGCCCCTTCCTCCAGAAAGGCCTGGGCGATTTCATAGCCGATCCCTCTTGCAGCCCCTGTAATGAATACTACTTTATCCTTCATGCTCCCCACTCCCCTTTTGTGTATCCAGCTTTAAAAATTCAATTAATAATTGCTCGCGTTTTTTACTCATTTTATTTATTTCCTCATCATTCCACGTATAAAACCCCTGCCTGTTTTTCACGCCTAATTGATTGTTCTCTATCAAATTTGTCATAGCAGGAGCCGGCTTTGTATCGCTGCATAAATCCTCATACAAGTACTCGCTGATTGCGAATGCAACATCCAGCCCCGTAAAATCTGCAGACATAAGCGGACCTGTAATCGGTAAACGCCGGCCGATGCTGTGCGTAACAGCCAAATCAATATCCTCCTTGCTGGCAACTCCTTCACTCAGCAAGAATTGCGCCTCTCGAAACAGGGCAAACTGCAGCCGGTTGCCGATGAAGCCCGGTACTTCCTTTTTGACCAAAATAGGCTTTTTCCCTAGCAGCTCCAGCAGCTCCACCGTTTGTTTAACGGTTTCCTCATTTGTCGCTATCCCCGGGACGATTTCAACAAGCGGAATAAGGTGAGCCGGGTTCCAAAAATGGGTAATGATAAAGCGTTCCGGGTAAAGCATTCCTGAAGAGAGGGAACTTGTCGGTATGCCTGAAGTATTGCTGGCAATCGGAACATTTGCCGGAATCACTCCCTCAAGCAACTGATACAGCTCCTTTTTGATTTGGAGATTTTCCGGCACCGCTTCAATAATAAAATCCGTATCTTTTATACAGTCCATTAAAGAAGTCGTGAAATGAATATGATGTAATAGCTGTTTACTGCCATCCTCTGATAGCAGCTCGGATTTCACTAATATATCTATCTTTTTCTGTATGCTTTCGGCCGCTCTTTCTGCTTCTCTTTCATTTATTGCATAAATATGTGTAGAGAGATTGCGCCAAGCAACCGTTATGGCAATCGAATGACCCATTGTGCCGGCACCGATTATACTGATTTTATTCATCGTATCAACTCTTCCTTCAACAGGTCTTTAAAACTAGACCCTTTCTATTGTTATAGTCCGACTGAGAATAGGATAACGGCTAAAATTGTTCCTAAAATCGGCAGAATGACGGTCATTAACCCAAATGTAGGGTAGGCATCCTTATAGGATTCATTTGCAATGGATGTAATCGTTGTAACTACATAGCCGCTATGAGGCAGCGTATCAAGTGAACCTGAAGAAATAGCTACTACCCGGTGCAATGCTTCCGGGTCAACGCCCATATCCATATAGTGCGGTGCGATTAAAGGCAATGCAATCGCCTGTCCGCCGGAGGATGAACCGGCCAGACCACAGATGATGGCTACTGCAAAGGCGCCGCCGATAAGAGGAGAGCCCGGCAGGTCCGTTACCCAGCCAACAGCCGTCTGGAACGCCTCTGTTCCTTTTACGACACCTCCAAACCCAACAACTGCTGCTGTGTTGGCAATCGCAATTACAGCACCCAATGCACCGTCCGCCACTGCTTTTTCCCGGTTTTTCATATAATTGAAGCTGACTAGATACGTCGTTAAAATCCCGCCTAGAAGCGCGATAATGAGCGCCGATGTACCAAGTGAATCATGGAAGAAATAAGAAATGATAAGAACGACAAGAAGCGGCAGTACACTTAAAACAGGATTCGGGAGCTTCGCATCTTCCGTTAAATTAAATTGATCCTGCTCCTGAGCGATAAAATATTCTCCTTTTGCTTTTGCCCGTCGAATGACCCAGCTGAGCATCATATAGCCTAAAATAATCATGAAAATCGCAACTACCAGACTGACTTTCCATCCGGCATACGGTGTTGTCCCTAAATATTCAATTGGAATCCAGTTTTGGATTTCCGGCGACCCGGCCGAAGTCATTGTAAATGTGACAGATCCAAATGCCATCGCTGCCGGGATAAACCGGCGCGGAATGTCCGCCTGTTTAAATAGACTTAGCGCCATTGGGAAAACGGAAAAGGCTACGATAAACAGGCTCACCCCGCCGTATGTCAATACGGCACACGCGGCCACAACCGCTACAAGTGCAAATCGGACCCCGATTTTCTCGATAATCCATTTCGACACACTATCCGCTGCTCCACTATCTTCCATGACCTTGCCAAAAATAGCCCCGGCCAAAAACATAAGCCACCAGGAAGAGATGAAATTTGTAAAAGCAGTCATATAGCCTGTAATAAGGCTTGTCTCCCCTTCTGCAGCCATCTGCGGAAAAATCGTAAGCCCGCTCAGGATCCCGGCAAACAGCGCTGCAAATGGCGCTGCAATCAGGATATTAAATCCTCTCACCGTCAAATAAATAAGTAATGCCAATCCCCCTAA
>DEQA01000236.1 GCA_002359075.1 Planococcaceae bacterium UBA3378 | reverse complement strand
GGTGTGTTTAAGTACCGATTAGTAAACAGCGCTTAAGAACTAATTTGCTTTTATGCTTGGCTGTTAGAAAATAGTTCGGCTGTTTGAATCTTTTCTATAAAACGATTGATAAAAGGTTAGGAGGATTTTATTTGAAAAAAAGATTTGAAAATAGAGTTGCACTCATAACTGGAGGCAGCCGCGGCATTGGAAAAAGTATTGCGGAGACTTTTGCTGAAGAAGGAGCAAAAATAGCCATAATCGATATCAATGAAGAAGCTTTAAAAAGCGTACAGGCTGAATTTGAAGAAAAAGGAATGGACATTTTAGCTCTCCAGGCAAATGTTGTGAATGCAGAAGAAGTAGAGGCAGCTATGGAACAAGTTATGAATGAATATGGATCACTTGATATTTTAGTCAATAATGCAGGCATTATCCGTGATAACTTACTTTTTAAAATGACAGACAACGACTGGGACCAAGTAATTGATGTTCATTTGAAAGGTGCCTTTAATACAACACGTTCAGCACAAAAATATATGGTTCAGCAGAAGTATGGAAGAATTATTAATATTTCTTCAACTTCAGCATTAGGAAACCTTGGGCAAGCAAATTATTCAACAGTTAAAGCCGGCTTACAGGGGCTGACAAAAACACTGGCAAAAGAATTCGGGAAATTTGGCATAACAGCAAACGCAGTTGCTCCTGGTTTCATTGAGACAGACATGACAAAAGCAACTGCAGAACGAATCGGTATACCTTTTGAAGATTTCTTAAAGGCAGGTGCTAGTAAAATTCCTGTTGGCAGGACTGGAAAGCCAAGAGATATTGCAAATGCAGTTGCATTCTTTGCCGACGAAAACTCTTCATTTGTAAACGGGCAAGTACTATATGTAGCAGGCGGACCGACAAATTAAAGAGGGGGATGGGATTGTTGTATACAGAATATATTGGTCTCACTTCAAATAAAGTGAGAAATGTAGTGGAAAGAGAACTTGTCAGAAGATTTGCTGAATCAATTGGTGACAATCATCCCATCTATACAGATGAAGAGGCTGGTAAACAATCCAGGTACGGTACAAATATTGCGCCCCCTACATTTCCAAGAGTGCTGAGATCCGGCTATATCGATGGACTTACATTACCGGCAAAAGGATTAATCCATGGCGAACAAATTTATCATTATGAACGGCCTCTCTTAGTAGGAGAAGAAGTCTACTGCTACTCGAAAATAGAAGATTACTATGAAAAAGATGGGAGCACCGGAAAAATGGGCTTCCTGAAGATGAAAAGATACGGTGAAGATAGAGAGGGGAGAATAATTTTTACTGAAGAATCGATCACCATCATCACGGAAACAGTAAGGAGGTCCTTAAACGTATGACAGTTTTAGCGGAGCTAAGCAATGGTGAATCTCTTGAAACGGTACTTAAAGGTGTATCGAGAATGGAATTAATCAAATACGCCGGTGCTTCCGGTGATTTTAATCCGATTCATACAATAGATGAAGAAGCAAAAAAAGCTGGTTTACCAGGAATCATTGCTCATGGTATGTGGACGATGGGGAATCTTTCTAAGCTATTTACGCCTTATTATGAAGTGGGTTATATAAAAGACTATAATATTCGATTTTCAGGAATGGTGTTTTTAAATGATGTTCTTACTTTAAAGGCAGAGTTAGTTGATAAAGTCGATCAATCGTTAATTTTTGATGTAAAAGCTATTAACCAACATCAAAAAAATGTTGTGAAGGGAAAAGTAACATTTAAACTTTTTTAAAGAAAAAGGGTTTGTCTCGATTTAAATATGACGGGCGCAAACCCATTACATCTAAAATGATAAATGAGGAGAAGATATATGAAAAGAGATGCTGTGATTGTATCAGCTGTTCGTACGGCAATTGCAAAACAAGGCGGGGCATTAGCAAGTCTTCCTGCTCATCTGTATGGTGGGGAAGTAATGAAAGAAGCAATCAAGCGAGTAAATCTTAATCCTGAATTGATCGATGATGTTATTTTAGGGAATGTGTTAAGTGGCGGCGGCAATATTGCGAGATTGACAGCTTTACAGGGTGGCTTGTCTGTCAATATACCGGGTTTAACAATCGATAGACAATGCGGTTCAGGTATTAATGCAGTTGCATTAGCTGCTCAAGCAATAGAATCTGGTGCAGGGGATATATATGTTGCCGGTGGTATAGAAAGCATGAGCCGTTCACCGTATCAATATGAGCGTCCAGAGCAGGCATATAGTTCAATCCCGCCAAAGAATCGTAAAACCTTACTCGCGCCTGAAGAAATCGGTAACCCGGCGATGGGAATTACTGCGGAAAACCTTGTCAAAAAATACGATATTACGAGAAAAGAACAAGATGAATATTCTTTAAGAAGTCAATATAGAATGGCAAGAGCTATGGAAGAAGGCCGCTTTGACGAGCAAATTGTTCCAATCAGCATCCCGGTCCGTAAGGGAGAGCCGATTCACTTTAACAAAGACGAGCATCCACGTCCGAACACAACTCTCGCTGCATTAGCAAAACTATCTCCTGCTTTTCAAATAAACGGAACTGTAACAGCTGGAAGCAGTTCTGGCCTGAATGATGCGGCATCAGCACTGGTAATTATGTCTCGGGAAAAGGCTGAAGAATTAGGGATTCAACCATTAGCAACGATTAGAGGATCAGCGGTTGCAGGGGTAGACCCTAATATTATGGGCATTGGGCCTGTACCGGCGACGAAGAAGTTAATAGAAAAGTTGAACCTCTCTTTATCCGATATGGATATTATCGAATTGAACGAAGCATTTGCTGCACAGGTGATTGCTTGTAATCGGGAATTGGAAATAGACCCGGAAAAATTAAATGTGAATGGTGGAGCAATTGCACATGGCCATCCATTAGGTGCTACCGGGGCCATTTTAATAACAAAGGCTGTATATGAATTAAAACGTACAGCTGGAAAATACGCCCTTATTACCGCTTGTATCGGTGGAGGACAAGGAATCTCTTTAGTAATTGAAAGGGAGTAACATAAAATCTAACGCCCGGGGAGAACAATCTTATGCGAGGAAGAATAATAAAAGAAAGTATAGACCTCTTTGATAAAAAGGGATTCAGTAAGACCTCCATTCAAGATATTGTTGATACGATCGGTGTGACAAAGGGGACGTTTTATTATTACTTTAAAAGTAAACAAGAACTATTAATGGATATTCAACTGAATTTTATTAAAAAGTTGTTATCTGAGCAAGAAGTCATCTTAAATGATGAATATCTTAGCAGTGAAGTAAAAATGAATAACTTAATCTATTTAATTATAAAAGATATTAAAATACACGGTAAAAGTGCTAGAGTATTTAGTCGGGAATTTCGTCATCTGGATGATAAGCAATTAAAGTTAATCAATGATTATCGAAAAGAATTTCGTATTAATCTCCACAGACTCATTGAAGAAGGTATTGAAAAAGGAGAATTTAGGAACGACCTTAGAGGTGATATTATTATCTTTGGCATCCTTGGCATGGTTAACCGTTCTTATAATTGGTATAATCCCGAGGGAGAATTGTCAGAAGAAGAGCTTGTGAGTATCTATATGGAATTAATATTGAATGGGATAAAAAAAGATACAACTCCCCTGAAATATCCCAAGTAGTAATATGTTATTGAGATAATACAATATCTTGCGGTCTCTCCCTGTATAGGGAGAGCGTGAATTCAAACCGGGTAACCTACCCATCAAGCCTGCGCCTCCTTCTTAATAGAAGGGGGCGTTATGGGCTTCTTTTATTAACTCTGGGGCGTTGCACTTAATATTACAATTCGTCACGATTCCCGGACATCGCCCAGATGCTGCTGGAGGGGTGCGGTGTCCGGCCTGCTGTTGATGAGTTCCAGCAGCTCTATTGGATAGTCTCCCGCCTGAATCTCCGCTTTCTGAGCATCGGAAAGTCGGAACCATTCTCCGTTGAGCCGTTCCTTTTGGTAGGCCGTGTGAAACCACTTTTCAACGTCCAGTGGTACCTGCGTAGGGATGAGGTGCAGCACTTCGATGGCATAGGGGGATTTCGCCCCGAGGCCGTTTACCACACGTTTCATTGGATCGTTGGCCTTGCCAATCTTCACGTAGCCGCTGCTGCTCTCCTCAATGACATACACATACCCTGCATCCATTTCGCCATACAACTCGTAGAACAGCTCCTTCAACTGCTTCTTCCGGTTCCGGTCAGTCTTGGACAAATGGTGCTTTTCCAGACGTAAGATCTTGTTTAAACAGTCCCGCATCTTCCCGACAACCTTCTTTTGTACGGCTGAATTGTAACGGAGCAGCTCCTGCCGCCGCATTTCTGCTTGTTTCCTGCCCTCCAACCGGATAAATAAGATCAGGCCGGTGATAAGAGTACCTGCAAGGAAAGTTAGGACGGGGTGGTTGACAAAGAATTCCCACACTAACAACCCGACAAATAAAAGAATGAAGGGGAATGCTGCTAGGGCGGAATCTTCATCTTTCTTCCGCCGTTTTGCTTTTTTTCCGATCGTCATCAACCCCCTTTTTCGTTATTGTGTCCAGCGGTGTTGTGTTTTACTCGGGGCTGTGTCTTCGAATATGCTTTGTTGAGAATAACATTTTCTCGTGGAAGTTGGATGTCATTTGAATCGGACTGTACTAAGAACA
>DEQA01000202.1 GCA_002359075.1 Planococcaceae bacterium UBA3378 | reverse complement strand
CTATTTTTACATGGAATTTACAACCAATTCGCAATCTATTTAAAGTCATCTGCTATGCTCAAGGCAAAGGGGGCTTATTCGTTGCGAAAATACATAAAAGTAAAAGACCGATTGATCGTACTAATGTTTGTCTGCATTATCTCGAATATTTTGCTTGCTGTTTTCAGTATGGATTATTTACGCAAGATGGAACGCAGTACAGAAGCGATGTATGAGGAAAAACTTCTTTCCTTGAATGCACTTTATCATGGCGAGGAGTTTGTCGCATTCGATTCCAAAATGGCCTTTTTCCAAAATAGAGAAGCATCTGCCGAGGAAGTAGAGGCGTATATTTTAGAAAGGGCCAAAAAACAGATGACCGATTATCAACAGGACGTCCGGCGAGGTTACTGGCTTATTCTTGCAGTTTGTGCCGTGATGGTGCTTCTTGTCCTCTATTTTGCTGTTGGGGCATCAAGAGCCGTCCATCAGCCGGCCAAGGAGCTTAAAAAGCTATTAAAGCTGACACAGCAAGGAAAGCTTGGCCATTTTGCCAGCTATAATGGCAAGGATGAGCTTGGGGAGGTGATGCGCTATTATAATGAAATGATCCATCATCTCCAGCAGCTTATTAAAGTTGTCGGAACAAGCGCCAGCTCGGTTGCAGCCTCAAATGTGCAGCTCGAGCAGTCATCACAGCAAACAAAAACTGCTGCCGTACATATTACGAATGATACCGAGCAGCTGACAAGAGCAGCAGGTGAAACAGCCGCACAGCTGATGAATAATAATGAAGCGATACGACAGGTCGTGATCCATATGGAAGAAATGAAAAATAAAATCATGAAAGTGGAACAAAACATGGAGAGGACGTACGAAGAATCAGTCTCGGGCAGCCGGCTGATTGCGCAAAATATAACGGCGATTCAGCAAATAGAACAAGTAACCTATGATGCTACTGCCGTTATGGATGAGCTGCAGCAAAAATCCGGGGATATTCATCAGGCGGTCGACCTCATTGAATCCATTGCGAGCCGGACGAGCCTGCTTGCATTAAATGCCTCCATTGAAGCCGCACGGGCCGGCAGTGAGGGAAAAGGGTTTGCTGTTGTGGCGAATGAAGTGAAAAAACTGGCCGCCCATTCGATCGAAGCAACAAAAGTAGTGTCTGCACTTGTCAGTACGATACAGGAGCAATGCAAAAAGGCGTCATGTAAAATGCAGGAAGCAAGAGGGTGTGTAGCAGAGGGAGGGGCTGCTACCGAACAAATGGCCGCGAAGTTTGAGCTGATTTCTTCCCAGGTAAAGGACGTGACCCCGCAATTGAAGCACGTCACGCAGATTGTAGATGCTGTCTATACGTATACAGAAAACATAGCCATTGCCTCCCAGGAAATCACGTTACGGACAGATGAAAATGCCAACCGAATTGCCGCTATTGCATCAGGCGTCAATGAGCAGCTTATCGCAACAGAAGATATTCATACACAGATTATTTCAATCTCCAAAAATACGCAATCTCTCCTCCATGCAGTAAGCAGATTTACGATACAGTAATTTATCACCCTTTCCGCTTGATAAGGTGGAAGGGGTTTTACTATGAGTTACTTCAAAATAAAATTTTTGAGTAATCTATCGCTTTTTTATTATCCCCTTTTTACAATGAGCTAAAAGGGAGCAGCGGGTGATGAAAAGGCAGCAGCCGACGAAGTTACTAGTTGGGGAAGCACTTGCAGGGTTTCGCTTCAAGCTGCAGCACGGGATGGATATTTATCCGGTGCAAGATAGTGAAAGTGTGATATCGTTAGTAAGGAATGAACTGCTGGTGCTTCATCAGCCAAGAAAGTGGCAGCATCCATTCGGTAAGGTATTAATTCAGCGAGGAGCTCTGTGCTTGTGCGGGAAAGTAATGCGCTATGAGCGAGGGAAATTTACCTGCAGATGCGGGTACATATCACGTGATGCTTTTTACAAAGGACTGCATGATTACAGGCTGCTTGTTAGCGAATGGATAACGAGCAAGGAACTGAGGGATTTTTTCTTCATTACAAGTAAAGATATCGCTAATAAGTTACTAGTTAGAGCGAATTTTTACTATGAAGGTACTACAAAATCCAGGTGGTATCTCATCCCGGAAGATGTTTGGCGAAAATAAAGGGCAGTTTGGCGAAATTGTTCCCAAAATTGGCGAAATTAATGAGGAAGTTGGCGAAATTAACCAAACATTTGGCGAAAATCAATAGATGAAGAGGAATGGTCTATGACAAACATTCTCGATTTCCTACAATATAAAAATGAAAAAGAAGAAGCACGTCTCCTAAAGCTGTTTCAAAAGGCGCACTCGCTTGATGAAAGGCTCGATGCACTCATTGAAACGAAGCATCTTCAGGTCGAGGATCATAAGCTGTTTTTGGCATTTCTCGCATACTTGGAACAGGAGCAGATTGAACCGCAGCAGCTTTTTAAAGATGTCATTAACCTGCCGAAGTTCGAGTTTGAAGCAAATTATGAGATGAACTGGGGACAGGCCGTGCGTCTTGCTGTCACATTTCTTACAATTTTACGGTCAAATGACCCTGACAGATATCACCAATTCACACGCTAAGCTTGTCGGAGGGGAGGACTATTCGCTATAATAGTTCAATGGGTATTTGAATGAAAGGAGCTTTAGTCGATGAATGAAGAACAACGACTAGCTAGTCAGCAAGTAAAACAACCAAAGCAGGAAAAAGACTATAGCAAATATTTCGAGCGCGTCTTTACAGCGCCATCATTAAAAGATGCAAAAAAACGTGGGAAAGAAGAAGTGAAGTACCACAAAGACTTTGCGATCGATGAGCAATTCTTAGGTATGGGCCAAGGACGTAAATTTTACATCCGTACTTACGGCTGCCAAATGAATGAGCATGATACAGAAGTGATGGCCGGTATCTTTATGCAGCTTGGCTATGAACCAACTGAGCAAATCGAAGAGGCTGACGTTGTGTTGCTGAATACATGTGCTATTCGTGAAAACGCTGAAAATAAAGTGTTTGGTGAGCTTGGCTTCCTTGTGAAATATAAACGAAAAAATCCTGAAATGCTGATTGGTGTTTGTGGCTGTATGTCACAAGAGGAATCAGTTGTAAATAAAATTTTAAAAACATACCAGCATGTGGACATGGTGTTCGGTACGCACAATATCCACCGCCTGCCGCATATTTTAAAAGAAGCCTATATGTCGAAGGAAATGGTTGTAGAAGTATGGTCAAAAGAAGGGGACGTAATCGAAAACCTTCCGAAAAAACGCCTAGGCACCATTAAGGCATGGGTAAATATTATGTACGGCTGCGATAAGTTCTGCACATATTGTATTGTTCCTTATACACGAGGAAAGGAACGTTCACGCCGTCCTGAAGAAATTATACAGGAAGTGCGGGAGCTGGCTGCACAGGGCTATAAAGAAATTATGCTGCTAGGCCAAAACGTAAATGCCTATGGGAAGGACTTTGACGATATCGACTACCGACTTGGTGATCTAATGGACGAACTGCGTAAAATCGATATCCCGCGCATTCGCTTCACTACATCCCATCCGCGTGATTTTGATGATCACTTGATCGAAGTATTAGCGAAAAAAGGCAATCTGGTGGAGCATATCCATCTGCCTGTTCAGTCAGGCTCGAATGATATTTTGAAAATTATGGCACGTAAATATACACGTGAGCACTTCCTGGATCTCGTACGAAAAATCAAAGAGGCGATGCCGGATGTAGCATTATCTACAGATATTATCGTCGGCTATCCAAACGAAACAGAAGAGCAGTTCCAGGAAACATTAGATCTTTACCGGGAAGTCGGCTTTGAAACAGCCTTCACATATATTTATTCACCACGTGAAGGGACACCGGCTGCCAAAATGGTAGACAATGTACCGGAAGAGGTAAAAAGAGAGCGTCTGCAGCGTCTAAATGCGGTTGTTGCAGAATTCTCCGCAAATGCCTTAAAGAAATACGAAGGCAAAGTGGTAGAAGTACTAGTAGAAGGAAGCAGTAAAAAGCGGGATGATGTACTAGCTGGCTATACCCGCCGCAACAAGCTTGTAAACTTTGCGGGTTCAAAAGAGTTAGTTGGTCAAGTTGTAAAAGTAAAAATCACAGAAGCGAAGTCTTACTCCCTGCGTGGTGAATTCGTGGAAGTGGTGAAACAAACAGGGGTGCATGCATAATGACAAAGGTGTATACAAAAGACGAAATCGTAGAAAAAGCAAAAGAAATCGCGCATATGATTGCCAACACAGAGGAAGTCGAATTCTTTAAAAAAGCAGAAGAACAAATCAATGAAAACCAAAAAATACGTGAAAAAATCACGTCACTAAAAACGCTGCAAAAGCAAGCGGTTAACTTCCAGCACCTCGGTAAAGAAAAGGCACTGAAAATGATTGAAGGAAAAATCGCAACGGTCGAAGAAGAGATCGATCAAGTACCGGTTGTCCAACAATTTAAGCAGTCACAAGTAGAAGTAAACGAATTGCTGCAGCTTGTATCTAATACAATTGCCAATAACGTAACAAATGAAATTATTGAATC
>DEQA01000207.1:3988-4128 GCA_002359075.1 Planococcaceae bacterium UBA3378 | reverse complement strand
ACGAAAGGCGTTGTTTATTTAGCGGATGAAAAAGAGCGTGGAAGCGTAACGGGCACGGCCTTGTATATCGGGAGGCTTACATGAATAAAGAACGTTCAGAATATTCGTAACAAAAATGTTTTATTTCGGAATACGTACTG
>DEQA01000207.1:0-3834 GCA_002359075.1 Planococcaceae bacterium UBA3378 | reverse complement strand
GAAAAAATTAATTATGATTTAAAGCGCCGGCAAGGGGGGCATGGCCGTGGCCGCCGTATGCAAATTGAAACAGATACGGTCGAAATCGTATCGGGCGTACGCCATGGGAAGACATTAGGTTCACCGGTTGCCCTTGTTGTGACGAATGATGATTGGAAGCACTGGACAAAAATCATGGGGGCAGCAGAATTACCGGAAGATATAGATCCAAGTGAAATGAAGCGTCAAATCTCCCGTCCGCGTCCTGGGCATGCAGATTTGGTCGGCGGAATTAAATACGGACACCGCGATCTGCGCAATGTACTGGAGCGTTCTAGTGCAAGGGAAACGACTGTCCGTGTCGCTGTAGGCTCTGTGGCAAAAGCTTTATTAAATGAATTAGGTATTTCCATCGTTTCATACGTAACAGAAATTGCAGGTATTCAGGCGGATGTGTCAAAGGTTGCAGGGAAATCAGCTGATGAAATCCGTACTATTATAGAAGAAGACCCTTGCTACACGGTGGACCCGGAAGCTTCTGCCAAAATGGTGGAAGCAATTGATGCAGCGAAAAAAGCTGGTGATTCAATAGGCGGAATCGTGGAAGTCGTAGTGGAAGGGCTGCCGGCAGGAATCGGCTCCTATGTACATTATGACCGCAAGCTGGACGGGAAACTCGCACAGGCGATGCTTTCCATCAATGCGTTCAAAGGGGTGGAGTTCGGTATTGGCTTTGAAGCAGCACGCAGACCAGGCTCACAGGTACATGATGAAATCATTTGGGACGAAGAAAACGGCTATACACGCAAAACGAATAATCTGGGCGGACTGGAAGGCGGTATGTCAACAGGTATGCCAATTGTAATGCGCGGGGTCATGAAGCCGATTCCGACACTTTATAAACCGTTAAACAGTGTAGATATTGAAACGAAGGAAACATTTAAAGCGAGCGTTGAACGCAGTGATAGCTGTGCAGTGCCGGCAGCTTCCGTCGTAGCGGAGCATGTTATTGCCTGGGAAATAGCAGCAGCTATTGTTGATCAATTCCATAGCGACCAGCTGCCTCAGCTAAAAGCGCAAATCGAGGAAATGCACAAGCTAGCAAAGGAGTTTTAATAATGAAAATCCCAGTTCGCGCAGCATCCCACCAATATGAGGTAGTCATTGGTAGTGGTATGCTGAAAGAAGCGTTTGAAAGCTATAGGGAATTATTCGAAACAGCGGATCAAGTCATTGTCCTGACGGATGAACATGTATGGGCAGCACAGGGCGGTTATTTTACGTCTTCTTGTCCATATCCATTTCATGAATGGATCATGCCTGCCGGAGAGAGCTGCAAGTCATTTGAAAATTTTCATGCAGCACATACTTTTTTACTGGAGAAAAAATGTACACGTAAGTCGCTGATCATCGCGTTTGGCGGCGGTGCGGTGGGAGATCTTGCCGGGTTTGTGGCAGCTACGTATATGCGGGGCATTTCCTTTATCCAGGTACCTACTACGATTCTTGCCCATGACTCGGCGGTAGGCGGTAAGACAGCTATCAATCATGCGCTTGGCAAGAACATGATTGGTGCTTTTTATCAGCCGGAAGCTGTCCTGTATGATATACACTTTTTAAAAACATTGCCGGTCCGTGAGGTTCTTTCAGGCATGACGGAAGTGATCAAGCATGCCATGATTTCCGACCCCGACTGGCTGGACGAGATTATGAAACAGAATGTAGCCCGTCTTGATGAACCGACACTTGCCGGCTATTTGGCAAAAGGTGTCTCTGTAAAGGCACGGATCGTAGAGGAAGATGAAACAGAGCAGTCTGTACGGAAGTTTTTAAATCTAGGGCATACTTACGGACATGCGATTGAAGCAGCTGCAGGGTACGGTCGTCTGGCCCATGGGGAAGCAGTAATGATCGGGCTTGTATACTGTCTGCTGCTGAGTGAAAGGCATGGGTCCATTACGCGGGAGTTTACGAAGCGCTTCTATCAATTTGCACGCAGCAATGGCTACCCGTTCGAGGCAGTACATATGTATACGTTTGCCCAGTTAAAGGATTATTTGATAAAAGATAAAAAAGCGGACTATGGAAAATTGCAATTTGTCCTGTTAGAGGAAATCGGCAAGCCATATGTGAAAAAAATCGAGCTTTCGGAATGCGAGGAAATCGACGCCGAATTGCGGACATTACTATCGGAGGTGGAATGATGATACGCGGTATTAGAGGAGCAACGACGATCCCGGCAGATACGGAAGAGTTTGTATGGGCAGAGACAGCATTCCTCGTTGTAGAGATGGCGAAGGAAAATAGGATCGTTCCGGAAGATATTGCTTCCATCACGATTTCAACAACGGCGGATATTCGATCAGCCTTTCCGGCTAAATCGGTCAGATCAATGGACGGCTGGCAGTATGTACCGATTATGTGTACACATGAAATGGATGTACCCGGCAGCCTGCCGCTATGTATCCGTGTGCTGATGCATGTGAATACAAGTGCCGCGCAGCAGGATATAAAGCATGTATATTTACATGATGCTGTAAAGTTAAGACCGGATTTAGTACAGAAATAGTATATAAAGGAGCAGAGGGATATGAAATGGAAACAACAAATTCACGGTATGAAAGCATATCAGCCAGGTAAACCGATTGAAGAAGTAAAGAAAATGTATGGCTTGGATGAGGTAGTAAAGCTTGCCTCTAATGAAAATCCATTTGGCAGCTCGCCTAAAGTAAAAACATTCCTGCAGCAGGATGAAATGAATCATGCGATTTACCCGGACGGCTATGCCCAGAATATACGTACAGCTGTGGCAAACCACTTAGGTGTAAAAGAGACAGAGCTTATTTTTGGTAATGGTTCGGACGATTTAATTGCGATTATTACACGTGCATTGTTGTATCCAGGTGTTAATACCGTTATGGCGGACCCTTCATTTTCCCAGTATGCACATAATGCTGCCATTGAAGGAGCAGAGGTGCGTAAAGTACCATGTGTAGAAGGGCGGCATGATTTAAAGGCAATGCTTGAGGTCATAGATGAAAATACATCGGTTGTCTGGGTTTGCAGCCCGAACAATCCAACAGGCACCCTTATCACCGATGTAGAGTTGCAAGGCTTCTTAAAGCAAGTGCCATCCGATGTCCTCGTTGTGCTCGATGAGGCCTATATTGAGTATGTGAATGATCCTGCGCATGAGGATACATTAAAATATTTCCGTCAGTATGAAAATGTGATCCTTCTTCGCACATTCTCAAAGGCTTACGGTCTTGCTTCTTTCCGTGTAGGTTACGGGATCGCCCAGGAACAGACAATTGCCAAGCTGGATCCGGTGCGTGCCCCATTCAATAATACAATTTTGAGCCAAAAGGTAGCCGTTATTGCACTGGAGGATCAGGCATATATCGAGCACTGCCGCCAAGCGAATGAAAAGGGCAAGCAGCAGTTCATTCAGTGGTGCGAAAAGCAGGGGCTTCACTACTACCCATCCCAAACAAATTTTGTCTTGTTCGAAGTAAAGGCAGACAGTAATATCGTCTTTGAGGAAATGATGAAAAGAGGCTTTATTATCCGTAGCGGTGCGGCATTAGGCGCCCCAGGCTATATCCGCGTGACAATCGGGACAGAGGAGCAAAATGCCAAATTCTTATCGTTGCTTGAAGAAGTGCTGCACATGCAGGGTGTGCTGGCATGATGAAAAATGTGCTTGTCATTGGACTGGGGTTGATTGGCGGGTCCATTGCGTTGGCGCTGCAGAAATCTCCGCACACTAAGATATTCGGCTACGATGCATTACCCCAAACGAGGGAATTGGCAAAGACATTAAAGGTAGTAGATGAAATTGTCGAACATCCGGCT
>DEQA01000102.1 GCA_002359075.1 Planococcaceae bacterium UBA3378 | reverse complement strand
TCAGGTGCTAAATCCAGCCGGCAAATGCCGAAAGATGAGAAGGGACTGTGGTTTTTAGCCTTCTTATTGAAAGAAGGCTTTTTCTTTTAGCCTAAAATAACTGAAAAATTTTTCTATTCAGTCAAAGAAAAGAGGGGTACTATGGGATTGCTTGAAGCTTTGGAAACACGCGTTTTAACAGCGGATGGGGCAATTGGGACACTGCTTTATTCATATGGACTGGACTACTGCCATGAGGAAATGAACGTAACAAAGCCGGAAGTGGTGCAAAAAATCCATGAACAGTATATCGCTGCGGGAGCGGATATTATTCAAACAAATACATACGGGGCAAATGCGATAAAATTAGCCCGGTACGGCTATGAAGATCGTGTAACGGAATTTAATGATGCAGCAGTTAAGCTGGCAAAGGCAGCGGCAGGCAATACAACATTTGTTTTAGGAACAATCGGCGGCATACGCGGTATCCGTAAAAGCGACGCCACACTTGAAGAAATTGTTACAGCTATTTGTGAGCAGGCACGCGTGTTGATCGACGGGGATGTGGACGGGATTTTACTGGAAACCTTCTATGATTTTGAGGAAATAGAAGCAGCTGTCAAAGCAGTTCGGGCAATGACGGATAAGCCAGTTATTGCCCAAGTGACGATGCATGAGCCGGGCATTTTACAGGGAGGGATTTCATTCCGTACAGCACTGCTGGAACTTGAGGCAGCAGGAGCTGATATTGTAGGCAGCAACTGCCGTCTTGGCCCGTTTCATACTATCCAGGCATTTGAAAAAGTGGATCTTCCGAAAAGGGCTTATTTATCGGCTTATCCAAATGCCTCTCTTTTAGATGTGGAAGACGGCCGTGTCGTTTATGAGTCTGAGGCTGACTATTTTGCACGGGCAGCCGAAGAGCTGGTCAAGCAAGGTGTCCGCTTGGTCGGCGGATGCTGCGGGACGACTCCGAAGCATATTGAAGCAGCCAAAAAACGGCTGTCAAAGCTTAAGCCGCTGCTGGAAAAAGAATCGAAGCCGGCAACGGTTGAATTTGTTCGTATACCAGAACCTCCAAAATATGAGCCGCTGCATTTGAAAGCAAGGCGCGAACGTTCGGTCATCGTGGAACTGGATACACCCCGTCATCTTGAAATTGACGGCTTCGTAAACGGCGCGAAGGAATTATATGAAAATGGGGCGGATGTCATCATGATGGCTGATAATTCACTGGCATCTCCAAGGATCAGTAATATTGCGATGGCATCTATCCTCATGCAGGAAGGGGTACGTGCGCTGCCGCATATTACATGCCGGGATCGGAACTTGATCGGTCTTCAATCACATTTAATGGGACTGGACGCTCTGGAGCTGCATGATATTTTAGTGGTGATGGGAGACCCGACAAAAGTGGGGGATTTTCCCGGGGCAACAAGCGTGTACGATGTTTCTTCGATGGAATTGATGTCGCTCATTAAACAGTTGAATGAAGGGATTTCATTCTCCGGTAAACCGCTCCGGAAGCAAGCGAATTTTTCAGTAGCCGGCGCGTTCAATCCGAATGTAAGGGTAGTAGAACGTGCTGTTGCGCGGCTTGAAAAAAAACTAGAGCATGGTTGTGATTATTTCATTTCCCAGCCTGTTTACTCAAAAGAAAAAATCATTGAAATTTATGAGGCAACCAAGCACTTGGACGCGCCTATATATATCGGTATTATGCCTTTGACATCCTTTAGGAGTGCAGAATTCCTGCATCATGAAGTACCGGGAATCAAGCTTTCTGATGAAGTGCTTGCCCGTATGAAAGCGTGCGGGGATGACAAGAAGAAGGCGGCAGCAGAAGGAGTAGCAATCGCAACGGAGCTGCTTGAAACAGCCTGTGAATATTTCAATGGGATTTACTTAATTACACCTTTTTTACGATACGATATGACCTTGCAGCTAATGGATTATGTAAAAGAGTTAGATGCACGATATAAAGGAGTACAGACGAATGCTTAACCATGCAATTTATGATCAGCTTGAAAAACGGATATTAATCATTGACGGTGCAATGGGTACAATGCTGCAAAACGAACAATTGTCGCCGGAGGACTTTGGGGGAGAAGAGCTTGATGGCTGTAATGAAAATCTTGTGCTTACACGCCCGGATGTGATTAAAAAAGTGCACCGGGCCTATCTGGAGGCAGGCGCTGATATTATTTGTACGAATACATTCGGCGGAACACCGCTTGTATTAAATGAATACGCGCTTGGCCATAAAGCAGAAGAGATCAATATCCGGGCGGTGGAATTGGCAAAGAATGCAGCAGAGGAATTTTCAACTGCAGAATGGCCCCGCTTTGTTGCAGGAGCTATGGGACCAACGACAAAGACACTTTCTGTAACAGGCGGTATCACATTTGAGGAGCTGGAGGAGAATTTTTACCAGCAGGCTCATGCACTTGTTAAGGGAGGCGCAGACCTTATTCTGCTAGAAACGAGCCAGGATATGCTGAATGTAAAAGCAGCAACAATTGGTATAAAGCGTGCATTTGAAGAACTGGATCGGGAGCTGCCGGT
>DEQA01000220.1:2432-2773 GCA_002359075.1 Planococcaceae bacterium UBA3378 | reverse complement strand
TACTCAAGCCATAGTACCTTATCGCAAAAGTTTCTGACCTGGCTTTCCGAATGACTAATGAAAAAGATTGTTTTTCCTCTTTCCTTAAATTCATTCATCTTGTCGATACATTTCCGGTAAAATGTCTTATCGCCGACTGACAATGCCTCATCCACAATCAGAATATCCGGATTCGTATGGATGGAGATGGCAAAGCCGAGTCTTGATTTCATCCCGCTTGAATAGTTTTTCACCGGCTGGTGGATAAAGTCGCCGATATCGGCAAACTCGATAATACTTGGCATGAGCCCCTTTATTTCCTGGTGATTAAGCCCGTGCATCAGACATTTCATTTTAATATT
>DEQA01000220.1:0-2257 GCA_002359075.1 Planococcaceae bacterium UBA3378 | reverse complement strand
GCGTGGAACTGTTTTGCCTTCCTGCGATTAAACAAAAACAGTTCTTTTAACTTATCAGACTGCCTATTATAAATTTTGTACGACTTACTTACATCTTTAAAAATAACTTTCGGCTCCAAATAGAAACCCCCTACATCAAATCAACAAAGTGATTTCTGAATTTCACGTGCAGACTGCTCGCGATCACAAGGATGAATAATGCTATACTCCAAAAATAGATCGTATAGGTCATATCCTCAAAAAACCATGTGTTGCCGATAATCGACGCCCTCATTCCTTCAATAATATAGAAAAATGGATTTAATTTCAGGACTACGATCAGTGCTGCATTTAAATTTTCCATGTTCCATAAAATCGGCAGAAGGAACATCATAAACCGAACGACGGACTGCACAAGAAGCTGGATATCCCGGGCAACAATCGACAGCGTGGCAGTCAGCAGCGTCACACCGTAAACGAGTACAGCCATACACAGCAAATAATAAGGAAGCTGGACAATATAAATGCCTGAAAACACACCATTCGTAATAACTAATATAATCCCGAGCGTCATCATCACTGCAAAAGGGACAACCTGATTGAGCATAGCGATGGTCGGCAGGATACTGACAGGAAATTTCATCTTGGACACCATATTGATTTTACTTGAAATACTTTTCGTTCCTTGATTCAGCACAGGTGCTATGTACAGCCAAGGGATGAGGCCTGTGATCAGCCAGAGGAAAAAAGGGACATCCCCCACCGGAGACCCTCCCCTGATTCCCAGTCCGAACACAAACCAATAGACGCTGATTTGCAATAAAGGATTTAAAAACTGCCACAGCCCCCCTAAATAGTGGGACTGATAGCGGCTTTTAATGTCATTTATACTTACCCGGAAAATCAGGCTTACATGACTCGCCTGCTCCTTTAGGACTGTTGATAAGGCGATCATTGCATTACTGGTTCCTTCTTCATTGCCTCAAATAGATTGCCGTAGTTGTAATATTCAATAGGATCTTCCACAGAATCTACAATATTTTTTGTATCGAAAATCAGCTTGTTTTTCATCCCTGCCAGGTCACTGTTTGTAAATTGTTTAAATTCATTGTGGTCTGCCAAAATCAGCACCAGATCCGAATCAGCGACCGCTGTCGATAAGTCCTCTTCCACCCATGATTGGCTGACATGCGGGTCATAGGCGCGTACTTCAAACTTTTCTTCAGCCCGTAATAAGTTGTAAATATCCATCGCCGGACTTTCGCGGATATCATCTACATTCCCTTTGTATGTCAAGCCGAACACGGTTACTGTTTTTCCGCCGCGGCTTTCCATCAGCTCATTTACTTTTTCGACAACGTATTGCGGCATCGATACATTGATTTGTCGGGATAGATTGATTAGTTTTGCCGTCTCCGGTGCTTTTGCTACGATGAAGTAAGGGTCGACTGCAAGACAGTGCCCGCCGACACCCGGTCCTGGTGTATGAAGATTGACACGCGGATGCTTGTTCGCCATCTCAATTACTTCCAGCGCATTAATTTCCAATTCATTACACACTTTTGCTAATTCATTTGCCAGCGCAATATTGACATCGCGGAATGTATTTTCCATCAGTTTGGACATTTCTGCTGTTTTTGCATTGGTGCGGATGATTTCACCCTTTACAAACGTTCCGTATACGCGGGCCCCTGCCTCTGTACAAGCAGGAGTCAAACCGCCGACAATACGGTTGTTGTAGATTAATTCATGCAGGATTTGCCCCGGCAGCACGCGTTCCGGACAGTGCACAAGATAAATATCCTTCCCTACTACAAAGCCGGCTTCCTCTACAAGCGGTTTCACGAAATCATCCATGCTGCGCGGACCAATTGTCGACTCGACAATAATGACATTTCCGTTTTCCACAAGTGGCAGTACCCGTTTTACCCCGTCCAATACGTATGTGAGATCGCATGATTTATATGGATCATTATTGTTTGGGGTCGGCACAGAAATGATAAAGGCATCCGCTTTTTCCGGCTCCATTGATGCCTTGAATTTTTTGCTTGCGATTACTTCTTCCAAAGCTTCCTGCAGACCCGGCTCCTCGATATGAATGCGACCGCTGTTCAATGAGTCGATGACCGACTGCTTAATGTCGACACCTACTACCTCTACGCCGTGTTTGGCAAACATGATGGAAGTTGGCAGCCCAATATATCCTAATCCGATTGTACATAGTTTCATTGCGAAATCTCTCCTATACATTTACAGTTAATGTGTAATTTTTTTTAAG
>DEQA01000270.1 GCA_002359075.1 Planococcaceae bacterium UBA3378 | reverse complement strand
TGTGCATCGACATCCAACCGGAATTTTGAAGGGCGCCAGGGAGCTGGTGCACGGACACATCTTGTATCACCAGCAATGGCAGCAGCTGCAGCGATCCACGGCCGTTTTGTAGACGTACGTGAATTGGCAAAGCAACAAGCGTAAGGGAGAGAATTTTATGGAACCAATTAATATAGTCAAGAGCGTCTATGCACCGCTTGACCGGAAAAATGTAGATACAGACCAGATTATCTCAAAGGAATTTTTAAAGCGGATCGAGCGCACAGGCTTTGGCCAGTTCGTCTTCTACCACTGGCGGTTTGACGAAAAAGGCAATCCAAATGAAGAATTCATTTTAAACAAGCCGGCATATAACGGAGCGGAAATTTTAGTAGCACAGGATAACTTCGGCTGCGGCTCTTCCCGTGAGCATGCACCATGGGCCATTTTAGACTACGGTTTCCGCGTTGTCATTGCGCCGTCGTTTGCGGACATTTTCCATAACAACTGCTTCAAAAACGGCATCCTGCCAATCCGTTTAACGGAAGGGGAATGTAATGAGCTTCTTGCCAAAGGGTTGGAAGAGGCGCAGGAAATTGAAGTGAATCTGGAAGCGCAAACCGTGACGACAGGGTACGGCAAAACGTATACATTCCAGATAGATCCGTATTATAAGAAAATGCTGCTGAACGGCTGGGATGAAATTTCCCTTACCATCCAGTATGAGGATCATATTAAAGCGTACGAAGAAAAACGGCTAGTATTTGAATAATTCATCTAACATCCCGGCATTCGCCGGGATTTTTTATAGTAAAAAGAGACGTGGAAAAATCCTGAATTCAGCCTGGAAGCCGGAAAAATGATCAGCTGCCTTATTCTCCTCCAAAAACGCCACTTCTTATAATGGTGCTGTTAACATGAATATTCACTTTCATATTTGGGTACATTTCATCTTGTTCTTCAGACGTTATATTGGATTTTTTTACATACTTTTCATAATATTCGCCAAAACCGAATACGTCTGCATTCAATTCTTGGGAGTATTGAATGATTTTAGCCAGTTCGCTTTCCAATTTTTTATTGATTTCTTCCTGAAGCAATTCAGTTGTCTTCTTCTTTCCCATTTGAATAGCATCATCAATTTCACTCAGACGAAGTTTGATATTGATATTAAAATCAAATTCAGGTGTCGTTTGATTGACTAATTTTATTGTATTTTTTGACTTTATAGAATCAAATGCAATCATTACTTCATCGGGGGCCTCACCTTCAGCTACAGATTCAAGGTTCTTTCCATCTAAAACAAGCTCAAATATCCCTTTATTAAACCCATCTCTGAGCATTTTTACGTAAAAAATATCTTCAGCAGGAAGTTGTCCCACCATTTGCTCGTTTCGGAAAAAAGCAATACCTGAAATTTCAATTACATTTTCTTTTCTTTTAATAATCGGAAGGATAATATCGCGTGTAGGCGAATAATAGTCACGGCCTGTTTCATGGAGAGTCGAAGAGGATAATTTTTCCCGTTCGACATTATGCTCTAATAAATTGGAAATATGCTTACTTATATCTGTAATGTTTTCATATGGATATTCGAGAAATGGCTTTGTTTCTCCTTCTACTACACTTAAGTAAACACCTTTACTGATTTCGGGGTTCATGAGCAAATAATAAATGTATTGACCAATGCCTGCTTTAGCAAATTCTTCACCGAATATCACAACCCTCAATTGTCCTGATACTACTTTCTTTGACACCTGCAAACTGATTTCTTCCCTTGTACCCTTACTCGTATTAGCTGTGGCTGATAGGGTTTCCACATTGCTTTTAAACTCATGGTTAATCTGTCTTATAACGACTGTTGATGATAACTTTTCTTCTCCTTCCCCTACATCGTATCCAATGAGCGTGATCAAACTTAACCTTTCAAGAATTTTTTGCTCCGCACATCCTCCAATCAATGTAAAAGAAGCAAGAATGAGAAATAGTATCTTTAATTTTTTCATCACTTCATCACCTGTGTTTTTCTAAACTTCTTTTTTATTAATGAGAGGAAATATAACAAGAAAGGATATATATAAACAACTGTAAAGCCTATAGGAGTAAATATTCTGCTTATTTCGTTCAACTGTTTTACCGTCTGGATAAAGAAAGAGAGAATGTACATGAGCAGACTGAAAGACCAAATGAATTTCGATGGGCTGACGTTGACGATCCTTTTGATGCCGCGGTAAACAGCCCAAGCGTATAAGCAAAGGTTCGGTAAAATAATGACTACACTAAAGCAAATGAGAAAGATATCAATTCTCTCGATAAATGGTAATCGTACCATACTGAGCATTGTGAGCGTTGTCCAATAGGTTTTTGTTAATTGCTCCCCGCTGAAATAGACGAGTGAAACGAGCAGGATGGGAAGATAAATAAGTAAAGTAGCCAGTAACCCTAGATGGGCATAGCGGTTTACTTTATTTTTTTCCTTTATAAACGGATAAATAATATTAATAATTTCAAATCCGATAATCGTAAAGGCCATAAAGTAAGTGCCCTTTAATATGTCAACCATATCGGTTTGAAAAACGGGTAATAAATAATCGACTTCCGCATATTCAAGCGGGGGAATGAGAAAGAACTGCCAGAAAAACGCCATAATAATGGTAAAGAAACTAACCCC
>DEQA01000047.1 GCA_002359075.1 Planococcaceae bacterium UBA3378 | reverse complement strand
CGGATGGAACCGATACTTCATGGCATTTTACTTGCCTTTGGACTTATTTTACCTTTAGGGGTACAAAATGTTTTCGTATTTACACAAGGCGTTACCCAACCAAGCTTCACCAAATCCGTGCCCGCTGTGATTACAGCAGCACTTTGTGATACACTCCTCATTATTACGGCCATTTTAGGGTTGTCGCTGATCGTTTTGCAATTTGAATGGCTTCGGCTTGTTTTATTAGCGGGAGGAATTGTGTTCCTTTTTTATATGGGAAAAGTTATTTGGTCTTCAGGGGCTGCCAATATGCAAGGTCAGGAAGCATTGACCGTTAAAAAGCAAATCCTATTTGCCCTTTCTGTATCATTGCTGAATCCTCATGCGCTGCTTGATACGATCGGGGTTATTGGTACAAGCGCTGTTAAATATAGCGGGCAGGAGCTGCTATACTTTACGTTTGCGTGTATTTTCGTATCATGGGCTTGGTTTTTCGGTTTAGCGATATTAGGAGCTTCCGTAAAGAAAATTAATATATCTACCCGCATATTCATCCTGTTTAATAAATGTTCAGCACTATTTATCTGGGGAACGGCAGTCTATTTAGTAACAAGTCTTTTTCGTTGAGTGTTACCATTATTTCGCCAAATAGGGCAGCGGCTTTTTGAAAAGGGGGAGAAGAGATGAGTTTAATGAATCCAGAAAACATAAAGTCATGGCTACCGCCGCATTCCGTTGAATGGTATGAGCAAATAAATAGACTACAGGGGAAATACATATATCCATGGCAATCAATCACTCCAGAGCCGAATGGAGAAACAAGATTTGATCAAGAGGTCCTTCAAGCCATTCAACAGCTAAAAGTACTCGATGTCGGCTGCGGGCACGAGGATTTTACCCTGCAATGCAGCTTATTCGCTAAGGAAATCGTCGGTTTTGATATAACAGAAGGGTTTGTGGATATTGGGAGGAACAACAGCAGCTCCAACGTTTCCTTTATAGTTGGCAATACAAAGAATGGATTACCCTTTAAGGCAGGAGAGTTCGATGCTGCTTTTATACGAAAAGGACCGACTTCTGCTTACCCGGAGTTAAAAAAGGTAGTCAAAACGGGAGGGGGAATTTTTGGCCTGCACCCTGGAGATGCGCAGGGTAAAGAGCTTGCTGATCTTTTCCCTGGCTTTTTCCAACCGACACCCGGCACTCCGGTTTTAGATACGATCTATAAACGTCTTGCACAAAGCAATTACCAATCCGTTGAAGTAGAAACCGTAAACAGCATCGAATATCTGTTTTCACCTATAGACGTCATTAAGATAAGATGCTTTGGCCAAAGCGAAGAGGTGTTAGAAACCGTTCGTGAAACAAGCCTTTCTAACATCACCAGGATATTTGAAAAGCATGCTGTGGCAGAAGGGCTGCCAATCACGTATTCCCGGTATATTGTACGCGCCGTCGTATAAGAGGGGATTTATTCACAAAACGGCAGTCTGCTAGTTTCATTCGCCGTAAAATTCCATATGCTTTTTTTCTTTCTTATAGTAGGCTAAACGGTCCTGCAGCGTACCTGTATGAAACTCAAATTTATGACCGTCCGGGTCGGTAAAGTAGATGGATTTTTTATCTCTTTCTTCTCTTTCCCGCCCCGGCAATATATTGACCTGCAGCCGTTCTAATCTTTTGTACATCTTATCAAAATCAGCCTCTTCTATTGAAAAGGCAATATGTGTATAAGACAGACTGATTTCATTTCGAGGTATATCTTTCTCTTCATTAAGCGCGAGCCACAGTCTGTTTAAGTCAAAATACGCAGTCGTTCTTCCTTTCACGAGTAATTCAGCGCCGAATACATCCTGGTAAAAGGCAATCGACTGCTCCAAATCAGAAACTGAAAATAATAGATGGTTTAGTCCTTTAATGTTCATGGTTTTTCTCCTACATTCCTTTAATATAAGATTGGACAGAGCTTGTGAGCATCCTAACAAAAAGAGGCAGTCCATTCGCGGAACAGCCTCTTTTTTATTAAATACTCATTATTTAACTCTTATTCCATAAAAGCTTTTGAATACTGAACGACACCTTGAACATCTTCAAGAGCATTCTCTGTTAATTCCAGAGCCATAAATACGTCATCAGGTACGTCAAAGGGAGCTCTTATATTCCATAAGCTAGCAGGCTTAAAGCCAAACTTAGGATAATAATCTTTATGTCCTAAAACAATTACTGAGTGATAACCAAGTTCTTTAGCTTTCTCCAACGCTGTGTGAATTAATTGAGTCCCGATTCCTTGTTTCTGAAACTCAGGAGTCACAGAAACGGGAGCAAGTGCCAAAGATTCTACTGCGTGATCCCCATCTATAATTTCTACTTTAGATAAAAGAATATGTCCTACCACATCTTTGCTGTCAGTACATGCAACTAAAGAAAGCTCAGGAATGAATGCGTCTGATTTTCTAATCCTACTTACAAGGAAATGTTCTTTTTTGTCGCTATATTGTTCATTTAAAAAAGCCTTTTTAATAACTTCTTCAGTCTTCTTATAGTCTGTAGTGAATTCTTGTCTAATGAAGATATCCATTTATAGTCTCCTGTTCTTTTAGCTTTATCTTTTCACTCTATAAATGGCACTTTCTTTATGCAATAAAGCATTAAGAAAGTGTTACATACCCAGCTCTAAACATATATTTAACAAACAAAAACCTCCAAATTAGTATGCTCTTATTTTACAGTGAAAGCCTTTCGTGGGCAACCTCAGATAAATTACATACTTTTTGCAATGACCAGGTCGAACAGCATCACTACGTGTTATCTGCCGAGGTCATGCGTTGTCTATATTTCTCGACAATCCTGCTGAACTGCGAGGCAATGATCTGCTGGAACAGCATCCCGAACACGACGGGCATCCCTACCTTAGGAGGGAAGTAGGAACTCGCAATAACTACACCAATGGCAATATTGCGCATTCCACCGGTGAAGACAAGGGTGGAAACGATCGTCGGGTCCCGCCAAATAAAATGACCGAGCAGCAGCCATAAAATATAACCCGATACCGCAATGAAGAAGACAACAGCGATTATATGGACAAGCTCCCATGACATTTCCCTTACGTACGGCGCAATGACGCTGCTGTTGATGAAGACGATAGAAAAAAGGGCTAGCTTAGAGAAGGGCGCGAGTTTTTGGCCAAGCGTATTTTCAATTCGTCCATGTGTATATTCATTCAGCAGCATGCCCAGAACCGATGGAAGGACGACCATCCATACTAAATCAACAATTAAAGAGCTCATATCGATATCGATTGCCTTGCCGACGACGATATGAACAATGGCCGGCATAACAAGAGGGGCCAGTAATGTGTCGATTAAAATAATGGACAGACAGAGTGCTTTGTTGCCCCGTGAAATGCTCACCCAAATAAAGCTTGTTACACCTGTCGGAACTGCTACAGACAAAATAAAACCGAAAGTCAGTAACTCGTCATGAAACAGGAAAGTTGATACGAGATAGGCCCAAAGCGGCATAATAACATGGAGCCCGACAATCGTTAGTAATATCATATAAGGATAACGGGTAAACACCTTCAGTGCCTGAAAATCAAGGCTGAGACTCCCGGCAAATGTCATAAAAGCGAACAACCAGGCTACCAGAAATCCAAGCTGGGCTCCTATATCCTCGAAGATTACCCCTAACACAAGACTGAGCGGAGTCAGAATCGGCATCAATTTCGTTAATCGCTTGTTCAATTTATCCATCATCCGCACGCCTGCTTTCAAAAATAATTTATTATAGCTTCCACCATAATCATAACACTTATTTGCGTAATAATAAAAAACGGCTCTTTTTTTGTCAGAAGAAGTATCTCCTGTTTGCACTTTTCCTAACAGCATTATCTGCAAACAGTTTTACCCTCATTATTCGAAATGTTTTTTCCAATTATCTGCTAATCGTATAGATTTAACAGCAACTCTTACTTGTTATAGAAAGTTTAAAGTATGGCAGCTACCTTTAATCCTAAAAAAGAAAATTCGTTTCGCACATAAAGGTACCTGCCAAATCACCGCATAAAAATAGGACTACCTTACACTAAATCAGGTAGTCCCAACAATTTTTTAATTTGTCCTAACAGAAGTTTGGATGCTTGTGGCAAAAAGAATGCAACTGCTGAAAATATTAAAAGTGATAATCATCTTCCGTAATGACAATATCCTTTGGATCATACGGCTCAACATGAACAAAGGCGAGGGCTTGTGCATCCATAGCCTTTACATTTGCTTCAATAAGCTCGGCAATATCATGGGAGCGGCGTACACTCAAGTTTGGATTAACAGCGATTGTAATATCGAGTAACATACGGCTGCCGTGCTGTCTGCCGCGAACTTCCCGAATTTCACGTACCTGCGCAATTGCCTGAATTTGCTCTTTTATATGATCAAGCATATCACTGTCAAAACCATCTGTTAGAAGATATACAGCTTCTTTAAAAATCTCAATCGCTGTTTTGATAATAATAATACCTATGAGGATGGCAGTAATGGTATCGACAATAGGGAAGCCGAAAATGGCAGCTGTAATCCCGATCGCTGTACCGATACTGACAAGGGCATCTGAACGATTGTCATAAGCAGCAGCCTTAACTGCGGTACTTTTTACTTTTTCGGCCAACTGCAAATTGTAGCGGTAGACGCCATACATAACGAGGGCGCTAAATAATGAAACAGCGATGGTCATTATATCAGGTGTTTCATGAGTTGTCGTAAACATATTTCGCACTGCTGTAATCAGTACTTCGATCCCGACATAAATCATGACAAAAGCGGCGATCAACGAGGCCACTGTTTCGGCACGAAGATGTCCATATTGATGGTTATGATCCGGTGGACGCTGGGAAATACGCAAACCAATCAATACGGCGATAGATGCGATGATATCCGTTGTATTATTAAAACCATCCGCACGCAATGCCTGTGAATCCCCCATATAGCCGACAATCAGTTTCAATGCGCTGAGAAAAATATAAGCTGCAATGGACAAGTAGGCTCCTTTTTCCCCTGCACGCAAGTTTGTATAAAGCTCCAAAATGTTTCCTCCTCACAAAACTCCTATAAACACGAAAGAGGCTACACCACCCGCAGGTGATGCAACCTCTAGTATGCGCAATCGTAATGCAT
Organism: Planococcaceae bacterium UBA3378; assembly: GCA_002359075.1. Lineage (GTDB taxonomy): Bacteria > Bacillota > Bacilli > Bacillales_A > Planococcaceae > Lysinibacillus_B. Next base: position 1,305 of record DEQA01000047.1, on the reverse strand, counting down.
TCAACTTAATAAATATAACACAATATACAGCTCAATGGTACTCTTATTAAAGATAGAGAAATTTCAATTATTTTTGCGTTCTTAAAAAGGAAGCAGGGAAGAGGAGATAAAAAAATCCCCAACCTCGTTTAATTTAGAGATTGGGGATAGGAATTACCGCTGAAGATTGGCAGCAAAATCAATAAAATAGTGGATGGACTGCGGATTTGCCATAGCATCCCGGTTAAGGGAGGTATTTGGATCTTTTCCAAGGAGAATTTTACGCACGGGCACCTCCAGCTTCTTGCCGTTTAAGGTTTTCGGTACTTCCGAAATGGCATAAATGGCATCCGGCACAAACCGCGGCGATAGGTTTTCCCGGATGCGGCTGTTAATCGTCTGTTTCAGCTCTTCTGTTAAAGAAGCTTCCGGCTTCAACACGACAAATAAGGGAAGGAAGGATTCTTTACCGCTGTATTCGAGATCAATAATCAGGCTTTCCATAATATCCGGTATTACCTCCACAACTTTATAAATTTCACTTGTTCCCATTCGCAGTCCAGAGCGATTGATTGTTGAATCTGAGCGTCCATAAATTACACAGCTTCCATCATCATTAATCTGTATCCAATCACCATGGCGCCAGATGCCCGGATACATTTCAAAATAGCTGTCCAGATAGCGCACATTATCCTTATCATTCCACAAAAACAACGGCATGGACGGCATGGGTGCAGTCACTACAAGTTCTCCCACTTCATTATGAAGCGGTTTACCGTTATCATCATATGATTCTACTTTTACGCCCAATGCCCGTGTAGGAATAATCCCCGCACGCACAGGCAGTACTGGTGAACCACCGACGAAAGCCGTACATACATCTGTACCGCCGCTTGTCGAAGCGAGCCAAATATCATCTTTCACATTATCATAAACCCATGTAAAGGCATTGGCTGTCAATGGGGAAGCGGTTGCTAAAATGGAGTGCAGATGCGTAAGTTGGAAATGTTCGTTTGGCTTGAACCCATATTTCATACACACATCGATATATGCAGCACTTGTACCAAACATCGTTGTTTCTGATTTCTCCACGTAATTCCATAGGACGCCTAGATTAGGGTAGGACGGACTGCCGTCATATAAAACGATTGTGGAACCGGTAACGAGTCCACCAATAAGGAGATTCCACATCATCCAGCCTGTTGTTGTAAACCAGAACATCCGGTCATGTTCCGTTAAATTTTGTTCTATCATCAGTGTTTTTATCTGATCAATAAGAATGCCGCCATGTCCATGGACGATCGGCTTTGGCAGACCCGTTGTTCC
>DEQA01000210.1 GCA_002359075.1 Planococcaceae bacterium UBA3378 | reverse complement strand
ATTTATTTATAGTTAAGTTGTATATCAAATGCAGCAAATTGACGTTTTGCCTGTTTAAAAATTGTTCCATTTGTTTTTGCGCTCATCTGCGGGAATGACTAAAACTCTTACTATACTGTTGTGAATACGATATTACTCCACAAAAGACTTCCAGATTATGAAGCTCCGGACGGAACGACTTTTCATTCAATACGTTTTCCGTTTACACCCAAACAATACCACAAATGGTTTATTTAAGGTATTATATGGAATGTCTTGTTATTTTGTATTAATGATAATTTATAGTTGTTCATTTAACATTCTATTTTTGATAACTATAGAAGATAAGCTGCGGAGGAACATTATGAAAAAATTAAGCAGTATTATTTTGGCTTCCGTTGTCCTAGTTGGTTGTAATCAACATCCTGCTCCAATAAATTCTAATATTCCTGATCCGGAAGGGAAAGTTGTTTTAGACGACACTGAATATATGATGGAATTGGGTGAGTATGAATGGAAGCAAAAAAATGTAGAGAAAAGAAAGTTAACCCCGGTATCTGTTGAAGAACTGGCAGAGATTTTTGATACGTTGGAAGTCACGAAAGATAGTACTATAAAGATTGAAATAGAAGAAAATCCACCAACCATTAGTGTAAATCAATGGAATGAAGATAAATCAGTTGAGGATGTTAAGGTGACGAATAATGAAATTACACTCCCTTCTACTGCCGGCTACTTTATTTACGAAATAATTGCAGAATGGGGCAAAAAAGGACGTATCACGTATGTGTTTGACGTGAATGTGTCATAGGAAAAACGCTTGTAACGTTTAGCATACTAAAAAGGCTTTAACCAACCATTCGTTATGATTGGTTAAAGCCTTTATGATTTAGCAGCTTTTTGTATTAACAGTGATACAAAAAGGTGACAATAGTACAAAGGATAGCTTACATGTTCGCTACTAATTAGTCAAAGGAATTAACCCAATAATTCTAAAGCTATTTTGTTAAGGTCATAGTATTAGTTCATTTTTGACTTCACCATAACTTGGGGGCCGGCTGGATTAAAAGCACAAATGGCGGTCTGCTGAAACTTTCTCCCCTGTTACTTGATCATCAAATAGTTCTCCTCTTCATCGTGTTACCATTTCCTTTCTATCAATCCTCTCTTTCTATGTTAAAATTATACAATTACATACATGCAAGGAGAATGATTAAGGAGAAAATTTTCACCTTGTTAAAAGGCGCTTCATCCTAACTTACGGTTGATTTCCTGGAGGTGTTCGACGTACCTCCCCTCTTTGGATGATGAACCTACACTACTATTTTAGGAGATTGATAATATGAAAAAGAAAGTAAGAGAGCTAGGCATAAAAATCGGGCAATTACCGGCCGGCGAAAAAAACTGTATTACGGACATAGCCGGTGTGCGCGTTGGTCATGTGACACTTCAGGAAAAACTTCCTGAAGAAGGTGCTTATGCGTGTACGGGGGTGACCGCCATATTACCGCATGGCGGAAACTTGTTTCAGCAAAAAGTGACGGCTGCCAGCTACGTTCTAAACGGCTTTGGCAAAACGACAGGCCTTGTCCAAGTAAACGAGCTGGGTGTGATTGAATCCCCTATTATGCTGACAAACACATTTGGCGTACCTGCTGTCACACAAGGGACGCTGCAGTATATGTTAGATACAAATAAGGAGATAGGTGATACAACAGGTACCATTAATATTGTTGTCGGTGAATGCAATGATAGTCATTTAAATTCGATTCGTGCATGCCCTGTTACACCTGAGCATGCCGTACAAGCTATACAAAATGCAACGGACAATACAGCAGCTGAAGGGGCTGTTGGCGCAGGAACAGGGATGATTTGCTTCGGTTTTAAAGGAGGGATCGGGTCTTCCTCCCGTGTGGTGACCGTTGAAAATGAAAACACTACCTACACAGTGGGCTGTATGGTGTTAAGCAATTTTGGCCATAGTTCGGAATTTTTATCAGAGCGTTACCGCGCGACGGCTATTCAGCAGGCATCTGTGTTATCCCCTACTGACGGCTCAATTATTATCGTGCTTGCCACGGATGCTCCACTTAGCAGCCGCCAGCTTACACGTGTTATTAAACGCTGCGGGATTGGTCTTGGTCGAACGGGCAGCCACTTTTCCCATGGGAGTGGTGATATCGTGATTGGTTTCACAACAGCCCATCATATCGCTCATAACAAAAGTGATCATCTGGAAACGCGCATGCAAATACGGGAAGACCACCCGATCATGAATCAATTATTTGCTGCAGCTGCTGAAGCAACAGAGGAGGCAATACTAAACTCCCTTTCACAGGCCGAAACAACAGCAGGACGTGACGGTCATATTGTCAATGCTTATTTATTTGAATCGTAATGTGAAGCTATTAGGATACTATCGTGTCCTAATGGCTTTTTTTGTATTTTAGTGTTTCCATAACTTTTTATCTAGTCAAGAATATGGAAATATGCTAGGATACAAAATACAGAATAGTCTAAAATAATATAATAATTTTAATTTTATATTTTTTGTGCTTATTAATGATAAGTCGGGAATAAGGATTCATTTATTCCCTCTTTATGGAATGGAGGTGATGCATTATTGACGAAAATCTACTACAGCCAATTAAGCCTGTGAAACAATCTATCAAGCAATCTACTCCCGCTATACAGGACAACGGCGAGCAGCTTATTCAAATTGGAGGGGACCATCCAAAGATCTTCATTGAACCGATTTACTATATCCAAAAAGCACCGAACAGCCTGCGTTCAATTTATTTACGGGAAAGTGTCTATGAACGATTGCTGCAGGCAGTCTCTTTATTGCCTGATGATTATAGTTTTATCGTGTATGACGGCTTTCGGCCATTACAGGTACAGCAGTTTTTATTCAACCAGTTTTCAGCTCAAATTAAAAAACAGCACCCGGCCTTCTCAGAACAGCAGGTACAGCAGGAAACGCTCAAATATGTGGCGTTCCCGAGTTTACATAAAGAGCACCCTGCCCCCCATTTAACCGGTGGTGCTGTTGACCTGACGATCGGCGATGCACATGGCAACGCTCTTCATTTAGGGACAGCATTTGATGAGATGTCCGAAAAATCGGCAACCCGCTATTACGAAGAAAATACGGAAGATAATAAAGCGGCCCGCGATCTCCGCAGAATACTGTACAACAGTATGACGTCCGCCGGTTTTATGAATTATTCGGAGGAATGGTGGCACTACGACTTTGGTAATATTTCATGGGCTAGGCGCATAGGAACTGAAAAGGCGATTTATGGTGCTATCGAAGCAGACATTCAAAATAATGAGCTAAAGGAGTATCGGTTTATATGAAAGTATATATCAGCGCAGATATTGAAGGAATTACAGGTACGACCGTTTGGAGTGAAACAGAGCTGAACGCTCCTGATTACCAATACTTCTCTTTGCAAATGACAAAGGAAGTAGAAGCGGCCATTGAAGGAGCCATTGCCGGAGGAGCTACAGAAATACTCATAAAGGATGCACATGATTCTGCACGTAACATCCATATTGCCGACTTACCCGTTAACTGCAAAATCATCCGCGGCTGGACATATGATCCGATGTGCATGGTAGCCGGGCTCGACCAAAGCTTTGACCGCGCGATTTTCATCGGCTATCACAGCAAAGGCGGCAGTGAGCGTAACCCGCTGGCACATACGCTTTGTACATATGCGGATGTAAAAATTAACGGCGAATATGCGAGTGAATTTTTAATTAATACGTACGCTGCTGCCCTTCACGGTGTACCGGTTGCATTTGTCAGTGGTGATGTCGGGCTAACAGAAGATATTTATGCTGTGAACCCCAATATCATGACATTTGCGACAAAGGAAGGAATCGGAAACGCGACAATCAGTGTCAGCCCTCAGCTGACGATTGGAGAAACGAAGAAACTTGTCGAGCAGTCTATGCATATTGACCGCGAGGCCATACAAGTCCAGTTGCCGGAGCGATTCGTCGTTGAAATTATTTACCGGGATCATACACGCGCTTACCGTAATTCCTTTTATCCGGGGGCAGTATTTAAGCCTCATAACACGGTGGAATTTGGTACAGATGATTATTTTGAAGTGTTACGTATTCTTCAGTTTTTAACATAATAACAAGACAGCAGGTGGCAAAATGATTATTAAAGATATCGTCGCGGCAAATGTCGAGGCCCCGCTTATTACCCCATTTAAAACAGCGCTTCGTACCGTACACACCATCCAGAATATCGCGGTGTATGTGCATACGGATGACGGTCAGATCGGTGTTGGTGAAGCAGCCCCGACCGCCGTCATTACGGGAGAAACCCGGGGCTCCATACTGTATGCAATCGAAGAGTATATAAAGCCCGCCATTAAAGGAATGAATATTGAAGACATCGCTCAAATCATGGAGCGGCTACATGCGTGTATCTATCAAAATACGAGCGCAAAGGCAGCAGTTGATATGGCCATTTATGATTTATACGCCAAACGCTATCACGCTCCCCTATTTCAGCTATTAGGGGGTTACCGAAAAGAATTAATCACAGATATCACGATCAGTGTCAATGAACAAGAAGAAATGGTGAAAGACAGCCTGGCAGCAGTCGCTCGGGGTTTTAGCATTCTGAAAGTAAAGGTTGGGAAAGACCCGCTTCGTGATGCCGAACGTGTGATGGCGATCCGTAAAGCAGTCGG
>DEQA01000033.1:4032-10954 GCA_002359075.1 Planococcaceae bacterium UBA3378 | reverse complement strand
AAATCGGGCAGTAAACATTATCGGCTTTGATGTTGATCAGGCTGGGGAAAATGCGCTTAAGGAAGTGGCTGCCGCAGGAAATGGCGAATATATATCCGCAAAAACTATCGATGAGCTAAATAACTCCATAAAAAAAGTATGGGTTCCATCTTTTCTGGAGGTGGCAGGCAAATCTAACTCATTGATAAAACAGTGGGGGCAGAGCTTTGACGAGATGACAGAGCGTACAAAATTGGCCGATAAAATTTATTATGCCAGCTTAAATGAAAAAAGCCGCTTTTATGAGGCGCTAAATGTAATGAGAGCACAAAAAATGATTACGAATGAGACCTATGAGGAGATAAAAAAACTTATTGAAAATAAGGTAGCTGCTGTTTTGGAAATTCATAAGGAATTAGATTTGCGTAAAAAGGAAGAAAATGAAGAGAAACGACAGCAAATTATCAAACGGGTTCAAGAATGGACCGACCGTATGAATAATTTACGTGCAAACCAATAAATTGAGTAACAGGGAACTGTATAGTGAATATATATAAAAGCCCTCCAGTGAGATCAGCATAACAAAAGGCCGACTACCGATACTTTTCGGATAGGCGGCCATTTTCATTCCAAGTTTATCACATTACTTTTTCGGCTCTAACTCCTCGATGGAATCAATGTCCATATAGGCTGGTACGACAAAGCCGTTTTGTGTGCCTTCCAGGTTTTCCCCTAAGTCGATGATGTCTTCCTTATGCTTTTCATAAAACGCCTTATGGGTTGTCGGCAGCCAAGGTGCTACTGTTGCGTCGCCCTCACCAGTGGCAATGGCCTGGAACATAATCGCGGGGTCTACCGGCGTAACTGTTACTTTATAGCCGAGCTGCTCCAATACTGCTTTGACAACACTGCTGGAAGCACGCTCCGAGTCCCACGGTGTAGAAACGAGCTCCACTTCTGTCCCGTCCGCTTTTGCAATGCCTTCTGTCCATTCATTGACTTTATCCTCATTGTCTTCAATCCATGCTGCGGCGGCATCCTCAAAGTCACCGTCCTGTGCATCATACATTACCTTCTCCATATCTTCCGGCTCCCAGTAGAAACGATCGAGTACTGTATACACATCAGGTAAATCCTTTTCCAGATCTTTTCGTACAAGTGTATTAATATTTTCAGCGCCGCCTAACGTTCCTTTTGGGTCTTCCAGTATTTTTAAGTCATAGGCGGAGAATTTCCAGTGGGGTGTCCAGCCTGTAATGATGATGGGCTCTTCGTGGCGGATCGCCTGCTCGAGAGAACCAAGCATCCCGGCTGTAGAGCTTTCTTCGAGTGTCCAGCCTTCTAAATTATCATATTGATCCAGTGTATCGTGTGCGAGACCTGTTATGCCGGCGCCGGGCTCAATCCCGATGATTTTATAATCAACCTGTTGTCCGATGCTTGGTGCTCCTGCTGCTGAGCTGTTATTTTCATCCTCATTCCCGCATGCACCGAGCAGTAAGGAAGCAGAGAGCCCAATAGCAATACTTAACGTTTTTAGCTTTGTCATATTTTCATCCCCTTTAAACAATTTAAACGTCCGTGTAACTTTTACTTACTATGTATGACTAGTTTGATAGTAAAGTAACAACTTAATGATAACAACAAGTTGTTACTTGTGTCAAATAGCGTTTTTCTTATGAACGTCTACTGACTTGCAATTTTCTTACCGTATATCTATTATTTCGGATAGTGTAATTTCTAATATTTTAGTACTATGATATTAGACATAGACATTTTTGATAAGGAGAGTTATATGAAAAAGAAGTTAACCATTATACTGGGCATTTTGGTTGTCCTGCTGATTGGAGCCTATTTTGCTGTAGGGAATTACTTTTATAATTTTGCGCTGAACGCGGATGATGAGAAGGAATTTATGGAGGGAAATGAGCATCTTGAGGACAGCTTATTAATCGACGAACAGCTGGAGGCAGAGGCAACGGCTGCAGATGATGCATTTGTGGCAGAGCACCAAACTGAATCTATTTCGATTACTTCAAATGATAAGTTGAAGTTAAAGCTTGCAGGCTATGTGTATGAGCAGGACAGCAAGACATCCAAGTGGGTCATCGTGGCGCATGGATATACAAGCAGTGCAGAAGGGATGACCCGGTACATACGCCATTTCTATGAGCAGGGCTACAATGTACTGGCAGTAGATTTACGCGGGCACGGCAACAGTGAGGGCGAGTATATCGGCATGGGCTGGCATGACCGGCTTGATATGGTCGAATGGATAGAGGAGATCATTCAGCGGGACACTGAGGCAGAAATCGCGTTATTCGGCATTTCAATGGGCGGCGCTACCGTTATGATGACAGCGGGGGAAGAGCTTCCCGACAATGTAAAAGTTATTGTAGAGGACTGCGGCTATGCATCTGTAAGTGATGTGTTTATTTACCAGCTGGATGATTTATTCGGCTTGCCGGAGTTTCCGGTTATCCAAGCGGCCAATACGATCACAAAGAAGCGCGCGGGCTATGATTTATACGAGGCGTCTGCTGTCGAGCAGCTGAAGAAAAGCCAGCTGCCGATTTTATTCATCCATGGGGATCAAGATACATTCGTGCCGTTTGAGATGTTGGATGATGTGTATAATGCTGCGGCTGGTGAGAAGGAAAAGCTCATTATTGAAGGAGCCGGCCACGGGGAAGCTGTAAAAGTGGACCCTCATACGTATTGGCAGACAGTGGACCGGTTTATGAGTGAGCATCTGTAACATAGTTAATATTCTATGAAGAAAATTGCCAAGTAATAGGAAGGCTGAGATGCCGGGCACTATTAACCAACCGGAAACGAGTAATATGGTTACCGGTTGGTTTTTAATTGGGAGATTATTGGGATAGAGAGAAAGATTTAATTTTCTGACCGCAATGATCGATGAATAACAATGAAGTAAGCCATGCCGGTGTAATTTACACACCGGCATGGCTTTTAACATGAATCGAAAAATCTACAATCCGTTCTCCTCAAGCAGCTTATTCACTTCTGCCATCGCTTTTGCCAGCCGCTCCTCATAGCTGCCAGAAATGGAAACGGTATGAATCCCTGCTTCTTTCAGCAGCGATTTCAGGATGCTGTTGTTCTGCTGGCGTATATTCTCCGCTCCGAACACCCGTGTGCCGTCATCGACCCAGTCGACATCAGGCTCTAAAAACAGCCACAGATCAAACTGCTGGAGCTTGGCGATTTCATGCAGTACCGGCTGGGTTTTTCCTTCGTAGGCGATTGAAAAAAACTGGGTGACGAGCGCTTCAGTATCAACAAACAGCAGCTTGTTTGCTTTTTTTAGCTGTTCTTTAATCTGGTATTGGTGCTCAAAAGCAATCTCGGGGAAGTCGCTTTCGAGTGTTTCATAGGTACCGAGCCGTTCGTAATACGTGCGTCCCCATTCCTCTACATAGACGGTGTTATACAACGTCGCTAAATTATGGACGAGTGTGGATTTCCCGCAGCTTTCTGTTCCGACAACGACTACTTTTTTCACAAAGTAGGGCTGTACGGCTTTCGGCAGCATTTCCCAATGCTTCAACGGTCCTTCCGTACGGATCGTTGTCGCTGAAATAGGGTAAGCCTTGCGTGCACTGTCGATCATTATATGCTCAGCATCCGGGTACAGCTTTTCAAAATACTCCCCGTACGCATCCTCTGATGAAAAGACGGTATCAATTGGTTTTCCGATAACCGCCTTGATTCTTTGCGCTCCAAGCACCCAATCCGAGAACTGACCGGTCTGCGGTTCATAGATGGCATGCACGTACACATGCGGCAGATCCTTTGTGATCTGCTTCCACCAGCGCAGCCGTATGTTGTAAGGGATCGGGGCCATGTATGAACGAGGATAATAATGTTCCTTTTCGTACGCCTCGTCATATGAAACGATGACATGGAGCTCTTCTACCATTGTTGAGGCTTTCACCATCGCATACACATGCCCCATATGGACCGGAATGAATTTTCCGCCGTACATCCCGATTTTACGCTTGCCCATATGCTTCCTCCGTATTCTGCTGCTTGGAGATACGCAGCCAATTTATATAGCCGTAGATGGAGTTGATGAGGAATGCTGTCCACATGACAAACATCGCCCAGTCATTGCCGCCGGAAGTAATTAGTGTCACAAGCCACAAAATGATCGTCAGCACATTCACCACAATCCACATAAACCATTGTTCTGCATAGCGCTGCAGCATCAGAATCTGCGCAATAATGGACAGGACAACAGCAACTGAATCAATCCGTACTTGCTGGCTGCCAATCAAATAAAGGAGCTCCGCATAGAGAAGGGAAGCGGCGATGGATACGGTGATCAGAATCATCCAGCCCTTTTTTGTCAACCGTTTAGCAACAATATCTTCCCCGCGCGTACTGCTGCCGGTTTTGTGCTTATTCCACATATAGATACCGATGAACTGGATCGGCAGGTAGAAAAGACCGTTCAGCATCGCCTCCCCATACAGATTGTACGTATAGGAAATATACGCATATGTGGCACATTGAATAATACCGAAATAATAATTGCTGATTTTCCCCTTAGCTACAAGCACAACACAAAACATCCCGCTAATCGAGCTGATAAAGCCAAGCAGCGTATCATCCCAAATAAAAAACAGGGCAATTTGGATGAGGGTAAAAACCGACAGCCATGAAATTTCAAATTTTGTCCAATCCTTCAACATAAAAACCATCCTTTCTTATTCGAATTTTAGCATTATTAACCAGTTAATATCAGCACCTAAGGAACCAAACTGATCACCGCTGACGAAAGGAAAGTGCGAGCAGATAGTAAACATTTATCAAGAGATAATAGACAGATGTCTCTCCTTTTTAAACAATCCAACATGAGGTATACCGTACTTAGTTCTCAATCAAAAAATTTTTTAATTGAAAATGTTTATAGTAGTGATTCTGTCTATTTTCTTTGTTAAGCAGTGAATATACTATAAGCAGAAAAGGAGGGAAGAGAAAATGAGTAAAGTATGGAGAAATCCAGATAACAATCACGATGGAAACAATCAGTCTGAGTCTCGCTCACGTTCTAACGCTGAAAATGACTTCAGAATCGATAATGATGCAAAAGCGAGAAATGATGTGGATAATGACGTAGATACAAAAGTTTCAGATAAAAATATCAACGTTGCCAAAGTTACAGACAGTGGAAACTCTCGCGTTGATTTAGATATTAAGGTAGATTCTGATTCCCGTTCACGTGTACGCGCTGACGCTGATTCTGATTCAGACGCCGACGCTGACGCCAATGCCGACCTAGATTTTTAATATGATGGAAAGGGTGGGATGGAGGGTGATACCTATCCTGCCCTTTTACTTTGATAAGGAGAGACGATGATGAGCGAACGTCGGAAAAGAGATCATGACAATTCCAACTCCAAGGAAATCGATATTAGCAAATCCCAAATAGGGCAGAGTGGAAATTCAGATGTTGATGTAAAAGTAAAGGTAATAGTCGATACGACTGCTATTGCCTATGCATACCTATGTTCCATGCTTGCTACAAACAAAATGACGAATAAAGAATTTGAAGACGCATTGGAGAAGCTAAAAGAACTAACAAGCGGCAATAGAAAGAGCGATCATAAAAACAAGGAATTTGACAGTATAGAAAATTACCGGGAAAAGAATCGCAAACAGAGTTACCGGTAAAAAGTGATTTCCGGAGCGTTCATAACGATAAGTCAGCAAATGAAATATTTAACACTACTTACAATGGATATAGGGAATGTGCATTAATGAAGCCAACTATAAACGAAAAGTCTTATGGTTTTTCATTTGCCATAAGACTTTTGCATTTTGGCCGATAAAGCTTGGGAAGTACTGTAATGAATTAAATGGAAACTTTATAGGTATATAACATGCGTTATGCTATTCAGCTATATAATACACTATTTACATATACATATATTGTTGCCTGCTTTTCGATTCATCATCGTAACATGGGGTTGATTTCTGTTCTGGCTGGACGTTTTCCTGGGGCATGGCTCCAACTAAATGGTTTCGGGGATAGACTCTAAAACCATTGCACGTTCTCCTCCATAAGGAGTCGCCAGCCGCCACACCAATCAACTAGTCATAATACGATTTTATTATCCTCAACTTATGGTGAAGATCCATCATTTTATAGTTATATAGCATTTTTGAAAGTGAAAATCTCAGTGCCGGCAGAAGGAAGTCTTCCTTACTTGCCGGTATTTTTGTCGATGAAATTTAAAGCGGTAGGGCAGAAATAGATAAAGTAAATAAAATTTCCGTCTATTTTCATCACTCAAGAAACTAAGGAGCTAGACGTAAAATAGATGTTTGCCCGAAAAGTATATAAATAAATATACAAATGATGTTGGTCATTTGTGTTTTTGCCGTTTTCAAAAAAGAAAAAAAACATAAATTAGAATATCAAAATAGAAAGGAGGGATAGTGTGGATAATGGACATTTCAGCATGAATAAGAGAAGTTGCAGCTGTCAAGATCGATTCCAAAAAAAATCTAGGAGAAAAAATAAATGCTCTAACCATTGTGATTGCAGAGATTTCTTTCAAGTAGATTTTTCAGGTTTAACAGACAATCTAAATTTTAAGCTGCTGAAGGGGAAAGATTGTAAATTAGAAATGAATACAATTGATGGTCGTAGGAGAAAAGGTAAAACCGATCATGTAGGAATAGACTTTGTAGATATTAAAAATGACCATGATGATATCGTGACAGTATTGAAAGATAAGATTGTTTGGATTGATTGGCTGTCTCAGGATTGCAGGTCCGATTATGATATGAAAAAGCGCCGTGACCGCAAACATGATAATAAAAAACATCATGATCATGAAGACTGTCACTGCCGGAAGCATGATATGAAAGATTGTCATGACGACTGCCGCTGCCGGAGACATGATGAGAA
>DEQA01000033.1:3841-3981 GCA_002359075.1 Planococcaceae bacterium UBA3378 | reverse complement strand
AGACATGATGAGAAAGATTGCCACGACGATTTCGAATGGTGGAAGCATCATAAAAAAGACCATCATGAAGACTGTCACTGCCGGAAGCATGATATGAAAGATTGTCATGACGATTGTCGCTGCCGGAGACATGATGAGAA
>DEQA01000033.1:0-3801 GCA_002359075.1 Planococcaceae bacterium UBA3378 | reverse complement strand
AGACATGATGAGAAAGATTGCCATGACGATTTCGAATGGTGGAAGCATCATAAAAAAGACCGACATGAAGACTGCCGCTGCCGGAAGCAATATTGATTATTAAGGCTTACTAGTTGAAAAGAGTATCATACAGGGTGTTTAAACTAACTTACTTTAAATATTTTGAATAGGATAACAGTAAAACTTATAGAAAGGAGTATTCCTATTCAAAGAAGTATATTTTTTTCTTTTATAATGATCGCTCTTTTCATGCTAGGAGCTGAGAAGGCTTGGGGGCACTCTTTTGTCATAGAGGAATATCCCGCCCCCGGCAGCCTTCTTGAACAATCTCCAGAAGAAGTAAGAATCACGTTTAATAGCGGGGTGGGAAATGATTTTTCCATTCGGATTTTCGATGAGGAACGTAAGGCAGTAACGGTTGGAAAAGACCATATTAGTGAAGATCGGAAAGCGGTTAGTGTACAGCTTCTTCCTCTTAAAAAGGGACATTATACGGTAGAATATTATGTGATTTCTTCGAATGATGGACATCCGGTGCAAGGTTCTTTTTCCTTTAAGTTAGAGAATGATGACCCGGCTCTGAGAGAGGAGCCTATGGACAATGGAGAAGCAGTCATTCCCATAATAGAAGAGGACGATACTAACAAGTTAATGCCGCCAAAAGAAGAGGCCCCATCACCTGTGAACAGCTTACAGCTATCTGAATTGTTCATTTATGTTATGAGGGTTATTTATTATGCAGGGCTCTTATTGGCCATAGGGTGGGTATTTTGGTGGAGAGCTGTTCAAAGCTATGGTGATGATCTCTTGAAAAAATACCGTTTGTGGGGAACCAGCTTCCAAATGCTCCACCTAGTCGGTTTACTCTCCATGTTATTAATTCAATTAACGATTTTCACTGAGAATGGGTTAGCATTTGGCGCAGATTTTCCGTTCGGTACAACGTTCGGCGCAGTTTGGCTCTTTTCCCTCTTCCTATCATTAATTGGATTGATTTTTCTCTTCAAAAATAAATGGTTTGATTATTTATGGATTCTAGCTCTTGTCGTAAGCAAAAGCATGAATGGCCATTCCTTTGAGTTTCAACCGGTCATTGTTTTAGTCATGACAAATAGTATTCACCTTTTGGCAGCAGGTATATGGGCAGCAGGCTTAACCTTCATTGTCGTCTTTTGGAGGAGGCAGGGCATGTATGTTCGCCAGTTCATGCCGCTGTTTTCAAAAGCTGCTCTCCTCAGTATGATTGTGCTGTCTATCACCGGTATTTTTACAACGGTCATGTTCCTTCCGAGCATTGATGCACTATTCTCGGGTTGGGGATACTTCCTGTTATTGAAAATAGGGCTGGTCATTGCTGTGATTGTGCTGGCATCCATCATTCGTTCGAAATATAAAAACGATAAAACAGCGGAAGTAGAAAAAATGGTGAAAGTAGACTTTTTCTTCATGTTGTTAATCGTGATCGTTGTTTCCGTTTTAACTTATTTGAATCCGCTGTCTTAATTATGACCGTATAGAGAAACAGAGAAGTGCAAACGAAGCATACACCAGGATCGTACAAAATGTAATGAGCCCCAAATCTGCCACTACACCAATCATTGGTCCCATAACGCCGCCCATAATGCCGCTGGAAACGCCTGAAAGTAAAGTTTGATAGTCTACCAAGGCGCCGAAAAGGGCTCCAATAAAGACAGCTAAAAGGGTAGTGATAATCGTAATGGCCGTATAGTGGGCAGGAAATGCATATCCGAGTATCGTCCCGACAGCAATGCCCATTACGGTACTGGCTGTCATCGCGATATTCATCCCTAAATGATAGCTGATCAAATCTTTTAACCTATATAAAAAAGAATAGGATAAGGAACCAACAAAGAAATAGCTCAACAAAATCACTATCAATAATATGCTCATCAAATCCAACTCCTTTCTCCAGTATATGTCTAACTGAATGTGAAGGGTTCCACCGGGAAGGAAGAAGTGAATCATGACGGAAACATATGATAAAAATCACCCCGAGCTAAAAGGAGAAACAGGCTATACCTCACCAGCAAGCGCTTTGCCATTACATGAGCTGAAAATGCTCCAGGAAACAATTCATGGCTTGAACCTGCAAAATCTGGGACAAAAAATCCCTCGTGCTAAACAACAGATGGTCTTGCTGAAATTTTTTAAATCGAAGAAAAATCAATTGGTTGAAATTTATTCGCGTAGTGGGGAAGAGGTAGTGCATACGGTTGGGAAAGTGAATGTCATCGGCAGAAATTTTGTGATGCTAAAAACGCTCTTTACCCGTATTTGGATACCGTATACAGCCATTCATTCTGCAAAATCGCCGTTCGGTCTTCCGGATGTGTCGGGCACTCATCAGCATGTCGTCATTGATCCGGAGCTTAGACGGAAACTATTAACAAATTTCGGGGAGACGGTTGCGGGGAAGGAAGTGTTAAAGCAGCAATTCTTTGAGGAATATCTCGAAACAAATTTAAAGTCATGGCGCGGTACCTATTTAACAATTAATGCAGATCAGCAGATCAGTGGAAAATTATTAGATGTACAAAAAGGAGTCATGACGATCGGCAAGAGAGAAAAGATAACCGTTCCTCTTTCTCAAGTAACCTACATGAAGCAAACACGATACATTTCTTTCCTTCAAAAAATTCTGTCGAAATGGAATCATCATAAAAATGATGCGTGAGAGCTGTCTAATAAAGATAGCTCTTTTTTTTCTATATAGGATAATCAATTATTTCCTTTTTAAAAAAATACATAAAATATAAGGAATCTACAAATGAAAGGATGTGAAAGAGAGTGAAGGATATTATCAATGATATTATTCCTGAAAATGAATTGTTTTTTGAAATGATAGGTCAGACCATATTATTAGTGACGGAAAGCAAGCAACTGAGCATTTTGGGACAGAATTTTCGTCCGATTTTTACAGGTGAGGTTGTAGATGTGACGAACGGCTTTATCACACTTGATCCGGTCATTATCAAAATGCATAATGCACCGTTCTTTAGATTCCCGACGCCATTAAGTTTCCCAATGGAACATATTGCGGTATTTACTCCATTTGATCCAACACGTCAAATTCCACTTATTTAAAATAACCAATAGAAAGGATGAGATAAATGAAAGACGAATTAATCAAATCACTAAATCCAATTGGGATAGATATTAATGCAATTAGAGAAGCAGTAGTTTCGCTTGAATTCCAAAATAATGTTGGAAAAAGGGCATTAGTATTAATATCCTCCTTCCCTTTTCTATTTATAGGGACAATCGAGGAAGTCGTCAGTGATTATTTAGTGATCAAGGCGGAAGTGACCAACGTAACAGAGCTTGATGATGAAACATTCCGCGTTCATATAGATGATATTGAAGTCTTTTATATTGAAAATGAGGGAAGAAAAATCCCTGATATACGGGCTGGTCACTATGCTTAGAAAATTTCATATAGTGGCCATTTCTATTAGAATTGTGGTCAATCGTTTTGGGGACCATGACCCGGATGGAAGAATGTATATTCTAAAGGAAAATGAAAAAATCATTAAAAAGAAAGTAGAGTTAAATCCTTTTACCCCGGTGGACCTTGTTGAGCCGCTTGTTATTCGGGCTAATGAAGGGGATGACATTGAAATTCATTTTGAAAATCAACTTCCCTTCAATGCAGGAATGCATATTCAAAATGCGGAGTACGATGTGTTGACGTCTGATGGTGCTTTTGTTGGGCGGAATCCTGATACGACAGCAGATCCGGGAGAAACGATTATTTATAAATGGAAGGTTTTGGATGAGGGG
>DEQA01000176.1 GCA_002359075.1 Planococcaceae bacterium UBA3378 | reverse complement strand
GAAATACTGGAGCGGACCATTGAGATGGAATTTGACGAGAAATAGCCCGGTTCCCCTCTTTGAACGAGTTTTTTTGAATCGGGGATGACTAAACTGTTTGGATTGTCTATTAAGTGCTGGAGATTGTCTATTAACCGGTCAAAATTGTCTATTATCCGCAGGGGATTGTCTATTAACTGCATAAAGTTGGCTGTGTCCTTCGGATTGTCTATTAAGTACGATGGGTTGTCTATTAATCAGTCAAAACTGTCTATTATCTGTTATGAATTGTCTATTAACCGGCTAAAACTGTCTGTTATCTTCCGTAGATTGTCTATTAACTGCACAAAGTTGGCTATATTCCCGCGGGTTGTCTATTAACTGCATAAAACTGTCTATTATCCCGCGGGTTTTGTCCATTATCTACAGAACGTTGTCTATTACTCGAAAGCAGCATATCGTTGCTTTCTTTATTTTTGTACGACCGGGTCCGGGTAATCAAAGCCTTTTGTATCTACTTCAACCTTTTTCATTTTCTGTTCCTTTAACGGCTTGTTTGCATCGTCGCGTTCAACAGCTACAATGGCATCGACTGTTTCCATTCCTTCAATCACTTTCCCGAATGCAGCGTAGTTCCCGTCAAGATGTGATGCTTCCTCTACCATAATGAAAAACTGCGAGCCCGCTGAATCGGGATCCTGCGCACGCGCCATGGAGATGACGCCGCGCTCATGCTTCAAATTATTTTCAAAGCCGTTTGACGTAAACTCGCCTTTAATTGTATAATCGGGCCCACTTGACCCATTTCCTGCCGGATCTCCCCCCTGGATCATAAAACCAGGAATGACGCGGTGGAAAGTAAGGCCGTCATAAAACCCGTCTTCCACTAACGAAATAAAATTCGCTACCGTATTCGGCGCTGCTGCAGGGTCTAATTCAATGACAATCTTTTCGTCATTATCCATCGTAATCGTTACAACCGGATTTTCCTTTACATCTGCTGCATAATCGATTTGCTCTTCGGTTTCCTTCCCTGTCGTCTTCTCAGGATCTGGCGATGTCCCGCATCCCGCCAGTACAATCGAAACGAGCGCGAGCAGACCTACTACTACATAAAATGCTTTAAAACGCTTAAACATATTTTTAACCCCTTTCATTCACTACCCTACTGATTATATAATTGGAAGCTAATTATCGGCAAATGAATAAAAGGATTGCATGTAAGAAACCTACTTATTTACAGCACAGAAATGATTCCTTGTTCCTTCATATAATAATAAAAAACGATTGGAGCAGTTCACTTGAGTAAATTTCAGCCTGAACGGTTATCTGTGGAATACAGGAACGGGGTTACGGCGGCAGCGCCGGTAAACCAGCGATATTACACGCTGACCCACTCTGATACGACAGGCCAATTATTTTTAACAATCGGCGCTCAGTATGCATGGGATCAGCTAAATTCTATGAGAGATGAAGTATTCGGTACATGGATGCCGCATGGCGCCTGCTTTTATGTATTTGTCTATATTGACCATGGGGAATTTGATGAAAGTACAGCAGAAAAGCGCTATAACATTTTCAGGCGGGAACTGCCGCTTGCCTTTACAGCGATGCGGTATGGGGATCGATTTTTATTCAACACGTATCCACAATTAGATCAAGCTCCTATCATCATTCATTTTATGTCCGCCTATCCCCAGTTTGCTAAAAAAGAAAATTGGGGAACCTTCCGTAATTATTCCGGTTAAAGGAATTTCATAAAATAATTTATATCATCTCCTCTTTTACTTCCTTCGATATAAAAGTATCCTCAACACTATAGAAACTGTATAATTAAGGAAATAAAATCACCAAGGGGATGATACCTTTGTTTTTTCTCCAGATGTCAGGGTTTCCCGGTTCAGGAAAATCAACTTTAGCTCAAGCAATTTCCAAGGAATTTAAAGCCATTATCGTCGACCATGATATCGTGAAATCCGCCTTGCTTGACTCAATGACCGAACACCATCTGGATCTATCGGCTTCCGGCAATATCGGCTATTCCATTGACTGGGCGTTGGCCGATTTTTATTTGTCGCAGGGCTTCCCTGTTATTTTGGACAGCCCCTGCCTGTACAGTGAAATGATCGAAAAAGGACAGGCATTAAGCAAACAATACAACGTCAAATACAAATATGTAGAATGCATCGCTAGGGACATGCATTTAGTGAATAAACGATTGAAAGAGCGAGACAACATGATAAGCCAGATTACCGCGGTCTCTTCGGAAGAAGGGTTTTATTACACCATTGAAAACAGCGCCAAGCCGCAGGATACGGCCATTCTGCAGGTAAATACATTACAACGGCCGGAAGAATATATAGAAGAGGTAATAAATTATGTGAAAGGATAAGTGAGATGGAGAAAACAAACTTATATACCTATATTATATTTGAGGGCAATGATGACTTTTCACTAGAGGACGTAACGGACAGGCTACAAATCCAGCCGACTGAAACATGGGAGGTGGGAGATAGAATCGCGCCCAACCACCCGATTAATAAAAGAGTATGGTCTTACACTGCCTGGAAATACACAATTGCTAAAGAAACGGTGGATTCAGACGATGTTTTATGCCCCCTGCTGGAAGTGTTTCGTGATAAAACACATATCATTAATGAGTTGAAGGAAGAGCTGAACGTGAATGTACGGTTGGAGCTGGTCGTTTTCATCCATGACGGCCATACCCCCGGGCTGTTCATTCATCCCGATTTCGGTCAATTCACAGCAGCGATTAATACCGGGCTGGATATTGATATGTATGTATATTCTTTTAGTGAACCAAAGGAAGAACACTTTTTCTAGGATTCAAAATAATAGCCAATGTAAAAAAATCACATTGGCTTTTTCTGGTCAGCTCTACTCCCCCTGCTCTTTTCCTTGTTCCGGGTGAATATCCGTGTCTTTATCTACTTGTATATTCTCTTGATCCTTGTACTCATACAATTCAAACAGCTGTACAAATTCCTCAATGATTGACTGAGTTGCTTTTAACTCCCCGACAATCGTCGGATTCGCTGTTTGCAGCTCCGGTGTTTCGAGTTGCTTTTTAAGGACTTCCTGTTTCATTTCCAAATGCTCTAAAAACTTAACGGCCCGCTTACGGCGGAATGTTTTGGCCCCTTCTGCTCTTCCCTCTCCCCGCTCCTTATGATGTCCGCGGTGTCTACCTTCATGATGGCCTCTATGTCCTTCTCGTCTCATCCTGCTTCCTCCTTTTTTGTATACAAACGCATACATTTTCGTTACAAGTAAATTGTATACTTTTGTATACGTTTTCGTCAATAATATTTCTTATGGACTTAAAAATAAAAGTCCGGGAGCTTCAGCAGCATGACTTTACAGGACCGGAGGAAAATAACTGCCGTTCTAAAATATCATTTCTTATTTGATACCTTTCCTGGAAGTCTATGTTATCCGTAAAAAAAGCACTACAGGAATCCCCTCCTGTAGTGCTTCTTTACATATTACGCACCTTGTCTATAAATAATTATTTACTTGCATAACTCCCGCTATATTAATGAGGAGCAACGGCTGCATGTGGAATCAGCCACCGGTCGCCGTCATAGCCGATGACGGCATAGTCCTCACTCCGTCCGTAATAAGTAACCGCTGATCCTGCAGCAATAATCGTTTTAATAGAGTTTTCTGCCATTACAGCTTCTGTTGTTTCCTGAACATACCAAGTGCCTTTTGAGACCGGGCTCGATATGACCTCAATATCAGACGCTTTCACAAAAAGTGTCTGCAAGTATTTAATCGTATCCGTGTGTGCATAAACATTTACCGCATGATAATCCCCAATTGTGATTCCTTGTGACCTCAACAGCGTATGTTTAGGGAGCAGTTTTGTATAGTTGTATCCTAACTCCAGCCGAATCGGTCTTGTCGTCCCTGATCGATAAGGCTGCCAGTAAACCGGGGTATCCTGCTTTACTTCCATTAGTTCCCCTTCAGCTATTTCCCTTTTATTTTCTGTGATGAAAATATCCGTCGGGTCAAGAGTTACCTTTACATTTCTATTGCCTTCCCGGACTGTTTTTTCAAATTGGCCAGCCTTGTTAAAGCTAAACCCGGCATCATTTAAATAGCTGTAGTAGCTGTATACTAAATAACTGCCATTAAATGAGGACAGCTGCATGACCATGTTTTGGTTCATCCAAAGATGCGCCGGGTCCTTATAAAGCCGCGTCCGTGTCTCCAGCGGTATGGCTTTAAACTGTGTTAAATCTGTTGCCTGTACCCGATAGCCCGAGCTCATCCAGTAGTAGGTCTGATTATTATATTTTTCGATATTGTACACACGGAAATATTGCCCCTTCTTGACAACTAAAGATTCAAATTGGCCATTGGCATTCTTTTTATATACCTTCACGTCTTTCGAAAAGGACAGTTTTCCTGTCTGCCCCTTTACAATTTCTGCACCGTCCCACACTGCCGCCTCCGTATTTGAGGGCCATCCAATCAATAATAAAAGACAGCAAACAGTGAGCCACTTTTTCATCCTCCCCACCTCCTTAAAAAGATTGAAAAATCAGTAAACATTCATGCTATCACCACTTTACCATACTTGATAAATAGTAACTATAGCGCAGAAGTAGTAATAATGTATTCATTTAAGCAGGCAGAAAATGATGCTAATCATAGCCAATAAAGACCCTTATTCCGTAAAAATTTTGGGGTGGTGACGGCTGGTTTACAGGTGAATCTTTCATTTTTTCTTATATATAATAGAAATTTGATAACTAATAAATATAATAAAAAAACTAGCTATTGCCAAAAAAATAGCCATTTTGCAAAAAAAAATATTTATTTAACAAAAAAGCTGGACATTTCCCCTAGAAAGGGTTATTAACATACATAGGGATAAATACATAATGATATTTTAAGATAAATCTGTAATAAGTACTGTTATTTTTTACGGAGGTAAGAATGGAGAAACTAATATTAAAAAAAATTAGATTAGCTCTGACTATAATATCCTTTATCATACTTCTCATGTTTCTTTGCTCGCTCTTTTTTAGAGAAAAGGAAATGACACTGAATAACCTTGAAGAAACAATAAAACAAATTGAATTATTATCCGATCAAGCTATGGACGATACAGAATCAACAAAAACATTATTTGAGGAAGATTATTTGAATAGAGCTTATGCCATTGATTATATGTTGACTCGCGAAGAGAAGATCAATAATTCTACTTTAGAAAAAATAAAAGAACTGATGGAGGTAGAATTGGTTGCTCTTATAAATAATACAGGAGAAATCGTGTACTCTACTAATCAAGCAGCGAGAGGCTTACACATCTCGGAAGTTCCCAAACCAGAACCCTTTTTAGAGTTATTTGAGAATAGTGATAAGAAAGCACATATTATTCAATGGGATGGTCAAGGAATAGGAGATGGAGAACCAATAGTTTTTGTAGGCATAAAAGCAAGCTCACCGGATTATTCTATTGTACGAATTGGTTTCCATAAGGATGTGTTAGAAAAATTAACAGCAAAAAACTCCATCCACTCCATTGTAAAAAGTATGCCGTCTATTGAAAAAGAAGCATATTTTGTTATCGGTATAAATAGTGGCGAGTTGGAAAGCATTAC
>DEQA01000286.1:3383-4705 GCA_002359075.1 Planococcaceae bacterium UBA3378 | reverse complement strand
TACGTCCTCGTGGATTGCATATGATTGAAAAGAACGTCACGGTAAATGATGAAGTGATGTCTGGAAGTTTATTTGACTTTGGTTTATATTTCTTCCACAATGCCAAAGAAGCCATTGCCCGTAGTACGGGTCCTTACTTCTATCTACCTAAATTGGAAAGTCATTTAGAAGCCCGCTGGTGGAATGAAGTTTTTGTATTTGCACAGGATTACATCGGTATTCCACAAGGTACAATCAAAGCAACTGTACTAATCGAAACGGTTCCTGCAGCATTTGAAATGGATGAAATTTTATACGAACTGCGCGAGCATTCAAAAGGTTTGAACTGCGGACGCTGGGATTATATTTTCAGCTTTATCAAACGTCTGCGCAACCAGCCGGAAGTTGTCCTTCCAGATCGCGGGCAAGTGACAATGACGGTACCATTTATGCGTGCCTATACACAGTTATGTGTTAAAACTTGTCACAAACGCAATGCACCGGCGATGGGCGGTATGGCTGCTCAAATCCCTATTAAAGGGGACGATGAAGCAAACGCTGTGGCATTTGCGAAGGTGGCAGAAGACAAACGTCGTGAAGCGACTGATGGCCATGATGGAACATGGGTAGCTCACCCTGGCATGGTCCAAACTGCTATGGAGCAATTTGATGCCATTATGAAGACGCCTAACCAAATTGACAAGAAACGTGAGGATGTTTCTGTAACTGCTGATGACCTGCTGGCTATTCCAGAAGGAACAATTACAGAAGACGGACTTCGTGTGAATTTAAATGTCGGGGTTCAATACATTGCATCGTGGTTACGCGGGCAAGGAGCAGCACCAATTCATAACTTAATGGAGGATGCAGCCACAGCAGAAATCTCCCGTACGCAAGTATGGCAATGGATTCGTCATTCAAAGGGAATCCTGGAAGATGGACGCAAAGTAACGATAGAACTTGCACTAGAAGTACTGGAAGAAGAGCTTGCAAAAATTAAAGAAGCTGTTGGGGAACAAGCTTATGAAAGCGGTCGCTATGCCGAAGCGACTGAGCTATTCAAAACTTTAATTGAGCAGGATGAATTCGTCGAGTTCTTAACACTTCCTGGTTATACAAAAATCAGCTGATTAATTGTTCGTTAGACATGAAAACTCTACTATTATAAATTCGTCAAGGACGCTCTTGCTCCAATTTTCACGGAGTTGGGCAGGGGTGGATTTTGAATATGGGTTTGCCTCCCATAACATAATATATATAGCGTTCAAACAAGGGGTCTATTATAGAAGAATCGCCTAAGATTCTTATATAAAGGGGGAAAATGTCTTTCCGGTCGTGATGGG
>DEQA01000286.1:0-3322 GCA_002359075.1 Planococcaceae bacterium UBA3378 | reverse complement strand
TTGAAAAAATTTTCAGATAATAATAGTATGGGACTAGCAGGGAAGTACAGTCCAAGGAGGAGAAGAAATGAAGAACAAGGAAATTTTACTCGTACCAGGCCCAACACCGGTAGTAGATGAAATTTATGAGGCATTGGCTGAGGAGACACGCGGACATACAGATCCGCGCTTTGTTGCCATCTATAAGAGAGCTATTGAAAATACGAAGAAATTATTTAATACCGACGGAGAAGTATTTATCGTAGCAGGCTCAGGAACATTGGCGATGGAAATGGCCATTGTCAATACAGTAGGAGAAGGAGAGAGACTGCTAGTCATCAGCCATGGCTACTTTGGTGATCGTTTTATCCCGCTGGCTGAAGCATTTGGGATTGAAGTAGATGTATTACAGGCAGAATGGGGTAAACGGGTCGATATAGACGCTGTAAAAGAGAAACTGGCAACAGGACGTTATAAGGCCGTTACGGTGACGCATGCAGATACATCCACAGGAGTAATGGCAGATTTAGATACATTGATTCCACTTATTAAGGCAGCGGGGGCTCTGGCGATTGTCGATGGCGTTGTAGCAACAGCGGCCATGCAGGAAGATATGGGCAAAGCTTATGGAGGAAATGAAAATTATAAAATTGATATCGCCCTGACAGGTTCACAGAAAGCTATTGGGGTACCACCGGGATTGGCAATCATTGCATTTAGTCAAAAGGCACTTGCTGCGAGAGACGCACTTCGTACGGTACGGGCCTATTATGCAGACATTAAGAACTGGCGTCCGATTATGGAGAACCCATCAAGCTATTTTGCAACACCACCTGTCAATCTTATTTATGCATATGATAAAGCGCTTGAGATGGTGCTGGCAGAAGGAATGGAGAGACGGGAACAGCGGCATCTAGCGTATGGCCGGTCTGTACGGGCTGCCCTTCGCACATATGGCATGCAGCCGCTTGCTGATGAAACAGTGGCTGCTCCTACATTAAGCTGTATTCTTTACCCTGAAGGGATAGACGATGCGAAATTTAGAAGCAGTCTGGCAGCAGGCGGTATTATTGTAGCCGGTTCTTTGGCGCATCTGGCAGGAAAAGCATTCCGTATCGGCCATATGGGAAATACAAAAGAAGACCAGCTGGCGCAGGCTATTAGGGCCATTGGGGAAGCATTATGCGAACAGGGACTAACAGCAGATATACAGGAAGCCGTAAATGTATTTCATGACTCAATCAAGGAGAGCAAGGCAGCTCTATAAAAGCGAGCGTCTTCTGTGTTTAGAGAACATAAATAAAAGGAAATCTTTATTTATAAGAAGGCAGCACGATAAGCCGGGCTTGTCATGCTGTCTTCTTCACTTTATTTCTAAAAAAGCGGGAATGCTTTTTGTTAGCAATCGTATTTCCACAGAACTGGGAAGTTTTGAGTTAGAATAGATATAGGTAAAATTTCGAAAGGGAGATGCAGCGTGGGAGATATCATTGTATTAATACCAGCCTTAAATCCCTTGCAGCCGCTCTTACAACTTGTTGAACAGCTCAAATCCACAGTTATAAAAAAAATTGTCATTATTAATGATGGAAGCGACGAGAAGTATGCAACGATCTTCGAGGAGTTAAAGCAGCAGCCGCATTGTATTGTGATCGAGCATGAGCAAAACAGGGGAAAGGGCCGGGCATTAAAAACCGGCTTTGGATATATTGCAAAGCGTGAAAGAAAGATAGAGGGTGTACTGATTGCAGGTGCACATGGACAGCATACGTTTGAAGATGTGGAGCTGATGATTGAATCAGCCAAGCTTTTTTCAGATGGCATTGTACTCGGGGTGCGCCAGTTTGGAACAAAAGAAATGCCGTTGCTAAGCTTTTTAGGCAATCGCACGGCCTCTATTTTGTTTGAACTATTATTCCATCACCGGCTGCTTGATATACAAAGCGGCCTTCGTTATATACCAAAGCGCGAATTGTCTTGGGTCCATAAAGTGGACGGGGAACAGGCTGACTTTGATATGAATATGCTCGTGCAGGCTATCCAAAGAGCGGTGCCGATTTACGAAATTCCGATAGGTGAAGCCAAGATAAAAAAGAACTCTATTATTCATTATGATGAACTGGTCGGAGCCAAAGAAATGGTGCAGCAAGTATGGAAAACTTTTTTAACGAGTAAATCGACAAAGTGATGAAACTTTTTTTTATATGGTACGTACATATTATTGAGTGCTACACGGTTACTAATCATCCTTGCAGGGAATGAATACACTGTAGTACTTATTTTTACTTAGGAGGCATTTGCATGGACGAAAAACAATCAGTGGAGCAAATGATTGCAGGTAAAGAAAAACATTTTTCAGACGAAGGTTTTTTTCATACATTGAAAAAGTATGGGATGAAGATGGGCTATAAGGGCTTATATGCAGCCGCAACATTGTATACAGCACTAAAAAGTCCAAATATGTCAAAGGCCAATAAAATGATTATTTTAGGAGCACTCGGTTATTTTATACTTCCCTTTGATGTCGTAGCTGACCTACTGCCGGTTGTAGGATTGTCGGATGATTTAGTCGTCATGACGGCTGCACTGACAAAGGTATTTATGAGTATCGATGATGAAATGAAAGAAGATGCTCATGAACTGCTGAAGAAAACGCTGGGCGACCGTTATGAGCAACTTGAGGGACAGGCTGAGAATATAGAATAGGACAAGATTCCGCCGGGAGCGGAATCTTTTTATTTCGGTAAAAAATACGGTATCGTAAAAGAAAGGCGGAGAAGGGATAAAAATAGGCAATAGGCAGATCCGGCAAAAACCGTGTGAAAAGAATAGAAGGACAGCTGCGCGGTGTTCTAAAAATGATAGTGGATGGGAAGTATTGTAAATATATCATTACACAATTATTGGTAGAGCGATCTGCAGTAGACCGTACGATCGGTGTAGTCGTCAGTGAAAATTTAGTAGAATGTGTACGTAATGTGGAAGGGATTGAGGGCAAGGTGGACGAAATGATTAAGGAAGCGGTCAACCTTGTGGTAAAGAGCCGCTAATAGATTGGGGAGAGATGTATGTTAAAGCGAATAACGTTTCTTGTTATTTTAGTCGTGTTTGCCAAGCCGGTGTATGATGAAGCTTCAAAATTTTTAAATGACTATGTCCCAGCGGAAAGAGTCACCGTCGAGACAGCTGAGCCCATTAAAGCAGAACGTACATCAGACCAACAGCCTCTAGATGCAGCCAATCAAACAGAACAAATCGCACAAGCAGCAAAACCAGAAAAAGTAGAAAATGCCGAACAATTAGCAGATGCATTTTTTTATCATTTCAGCAGATTGGATACGGA
>DEQA01000280.1 GCA_002359075.1 Planococcaceae bacterium UBA3378 | reverse complement strand
TTTAATGGTTTTTTGCAAATATCCCCCAGTGCATAGTAAACACCCGTGGATTCGACTAGCGATACGATGGCTACAAGTGTCATCGTAATGATCGGTTCAATATGGAATTCCGGCATACCGAAGTAAAACGGTTGCACCATGTGGAACCATGACGCTTCCTTCACGGGAGCAAAGTTGACAACGCCCATCAGCATCCCTAAAACAGTCCCAATGATCAGGCCCATCAAGATAGCGATCGCACGCATAAAGCCTTTTGTAAAACGGTAAACCATAATAATTGTTACTAATGTAATGAAACCCAAAAGCAGATTTGTCGATGAACCGAAGTCAGCAGCGCTGGCATCTCCACCGCCCATATTTGTCATCGCTGTTGGTAAGAGCGAAATCCCGATGATCGTTACGACACAGCCTGTAACGATTGGCGGGAAAAACCGTACCAGTTTGCCAAAAAAACCTGAAATCAATACAATTATAATTCCTGAAGCGATAATGGCACCGTAAATGGCACCAATACTTGTCGATGTCCCAATCGAAATGATCGGTGTTAGCGCCGTAAATGTACAGCCGAGCACAACCGGCAGCCCGATTCCGACAAATTTGCCGCTCCATACTTGCAGGAGTGTAGCAATCCCGCACATTAAAATATCAATAGCTACAAGATACGTCATCTGCTCTGTATTAAACCCAATAGCACCGCCGATGATAAGCGGAACTAAAATCGCTCCTGCATACATCGCCAGTAAATGCTGGATGCCAAATGTCACTGCTTTTGCGTTATTCATTAGAATTCACCGTCTTCGAAAAATTCGACCTTGCCATTTTCTAATGATTTAATACGGGCTAAAGACTCGATGCGAATGCCCTGATTACGCAGCTGCTTGCCCCCATCCTGGAAGCCTTTTTCAATGACAATTCCTACACCAACTACATGTGCGCCTGCTTGCTCTGCAATATCAAGCAAGCCCTTCACCGCTTCGCCATTGGCAAGGAAATCGTCGATAATAATTACGCTATCTTCTGGAGATAGGAAGTTTTTAGATACAGAAATTTCATTTGTTTCATTTTTGGTAAATGAATGAACCTTCGATGAATATAGGTTATCTGTCAATGTAAGAGACTTACGTTTACGAGCAAAGACGACCGGTGCACCAATTGTCAGCCCTAAAAATGTAGCAGGTGCTATCCCTGATGATTCAATCGTTAATACTTTAGTAATGACCTCATCAGCATAGCGGCTTGCAAATTCATCCCCGATTTCCTTCATTAAAAGGGGGTCAATCTGGTGGTTCAGGAATGAATCAACCTTTAATACAGTATCCGATAAAACGTTGCCTTCTTTTTCGATCTTTTCTTTTAAAAGCTTCACGGTATGGAGCTCCTCCTCTATTTTCATCTTTACCTATATAATAGCCGTTCGGATAATTGTCCGGGTTTTGCGGCTGCGGGCCTTGGATAAATAAAAAACTCGAAAGCCCGCTCCCATAAGGAAACAAGTCTTTCGAGCATACGTCAAAAGAAATACAAATAAAAGCAGTGCCGGCACTTGCATTTTACTAGTAAAACCTGCTCCTCATAGTCGACAGATTTACGGTCAGTCGGTAGAAACTTGCGGGCCTTATTCCCGCTATTATATGAGTAAAAATATATAACGATTTTTTAAGAATGTCACAATTATAATCACCTTATTTTTGAAATGCAATGGTATCTACAATAATAAAATGATTTTGATTATTCGGAATTCAACGGCGCAACACGTCTAATTCAATAGGAATGTTCGTCTTTTAATTAGCAGGTTTCTTATCGGAGAATTTCTTTTACACGCTCCTTCAACACGCCAAATGCTTCCCCCTTCTTGCCATAGTAGCTTAAATTGCGGCAGGCTATCACTTTTACCTCTTTTCCATCAGCAAGCGGCCATTGCGCAAGGACACCTGTCTCTTCTAAATCCTGCACTTTCTCCGTTTGCGGAAAACCTGGCAGAATATCTCCAAATCGCTTGCGGAAGTGCTTTACAGCGTCTGACCCATGAAGAATAAGAAGCTCCGGCTGAAACTCCTCCACCGTCTCCTGGAATACGCGAAATCCCTTTTCATAATCTGTAAATGATGCTTTGCTATATGCCTTATGTTCTTTAGAAGAGCCCGCCATCAATGCGGATACATTTACATGGACAGCTGTCTCTCCACATGTTT
The DNA here is from genome assembly GCA_002359075.1 of Planococcaceae bacterium UBA3378. Lineage (GTDB taxonomy): Bacteria > Bacillota > Bacilli > Bacillales_A > Planococcaceae > Lysinibacillus_B. Next base: position 5,392 of record DEQA01000280.1, on the reverse strand, counting down.
CCTTCAGCCACTGGATAAAGGCGTCTGTTCCCTTATTTTCCCGCGATTGCATCTGTTCGCCGTAGAAAGCTTCCCACAGCTCAGCATCCAGAAGAGATTCGATATATTCTTCATGCTCATCATCATTCACTTGTATGAAAGGATGCGGAAAAGACCCAACTACAAAAATACGTGCTTTATATGGATTGCCATCTACAAGGAATGGCCGAAATGCAACTCGCCCTTCTTCCGACAGCATCCACTCCGTTATTTTTCTTTTAAATCCATTTGATACGCCCACTTTTTCACCTTCTCAACCCTGTCATTGTTGCCTATTCTTTTCAGGCAATTTTACAGCACCCGGGGTACATTTTCATTTGTTTTTTATTTTATCATATTTCCTATAGGAACTGCCTCTCCCTGACAGCAAGCCATTCATCTTACTCTAAAAGGTTAATATTGTACAAAGATACAGAATAACTGGAGCGGTAATATAAACTCCCGCCCGAAGATGTATTATTCCCCTCTTTTTGTACGGTATGAAAAGGTTTTGGGGCTATATTCAGCTGGACGGACAGAAAGGGCGGATTTCTAATCTAAACAGACAGCAGAAGACTGCGCTTACAGCTTGTGAACATGCAGAATGATAAAGTCACTTCCCTTTAATAGAATAAATTAATTAGTTAAAAACAAGAAAAGACGACCTGCTCCCCGGCAGACCGTCTCTTTTTTGTTAACCATCTAAATCACATTGATCAAGCGGTACGATTTTTGTTTTATGCTTTATTTTATAGCCGATCCATAAGGCTGCAAAGAATGGCAGACCGATGTACGATACAAGAACGCCGTACCAGTCAATGGAGCCGCCCATAAATGCTGTATAGTTTTGACCGAGCACAACAATCATACAGACTGTGAATGCAAATAACGGGCCAAATGGATAAAGCGGTGCTAAATATGGAAGGTCATTTAAGTCCCGCCCTTGTACTATATAAGCTTTACGGAAGCGGTAATGGCTGATTGCAATGCCCAGCCACGCAATAAACCCAGACATACCGGAAGCGTTTAACAGCCAGATGTAGACTACTCCATCCCCAAAGAAGGAAGCAAGGAATGATAAGCAACCTACAGCAATTGTTGCTAGCAATGCGTATACCGGAATGCCGCGTGTATTCACACGGGCAAACAATTTCGGTGCCTTACCATCCACCGCAAGCTGGAACAGCATACGGCTGGCTGCATAAAGACCCGAGTTACCGGCAGAAAACATTGCTGTTAAAATAATGGCATTCATAACAGAAGCCGCAAAGGCTATACCAAGATTTTCAAATACGATCGTAAAAGGACTCATGGCCACATCTTCAGATAAAAGACGTGAATCCGTATAAGGAATCAGAAGTCCAATTGCGCCGATTGCAAAGATATAAAACAATAAGATACGCCAGAATACAGAACGGACAGCCTTTGGTATGTTTTTACCTGGATCGTCTGTCTCCCCAGCTGTAACACCAATCAGCTCTGTTCCCTGGAATGAGAAACCTGCCGCCAGGAAGATCCCAAACATCGCTGTAAGACCGCCATTAAACGGCGCATCCCCTACAAAGAAGTTCGAGAAGCCGATCGGATCATTTCCTCCTAAAATACCAAAAATCATAAGGAACGAAACGATAATGAAGACGATCACTGTCACAACTTTGATCATGGCAAACCAATATTCACTTTCTCCATATGCCCTCACTGACAATAGATTAAATGTGAGGATAACCGCAATAAATAAGATAGTCCAAAGAAGCGATGAACTATCCGGGAACCAGTACTTCATAATAAGAGAAACGGCTGAAATTTCAGCAGCGATTGTAATAGCCCAGTTATACCAATAGTTCCACCCCAGCGCAAAACCAAGTGCCGGATCAACAAAGCGTGTTGCATACGTACTAAATGAGCCGGATGTCGGCATAAATGCAGCCATTTCACCGAGGCTCGTCATTAAGAAATATACCATAATCCCAATCAGCGCATAAGCCATTAAGGCACCGCCAGGACCTGCTGTAGAAATAGCTGATCCAGAAGCCAAAAACAGCCCTGTTCCGATTGTGCCACCTAACGAAATCATAGTTACGTGGCGGCTTTTCAGCCCTCTTTTCAGCTCCGGCTTATTGCCGAGCTGGTCTATTTTTACTTCACCCATACTTCAATCTCCTCAACTTTTTTGTTGATGGTATTTCGGTATTGAGGCTTGAGCATTTTCATACATGGTCCTTCTTAAGACCATTTAAATAAAATAGCCGCCATAAAAGTTATGACGGCACCCAAAATACCTCATCAACTTGAAACGATAGCTCACCCGCCGAAGCGGCAGTTCTGTCCCTATTCGAGCACAGCCCCAGCATAGTACTTGAAGAGAAGTACCACACTTCGGCAACCATTCCTTTCATAAAGCTTCACAGATTCTCCCAATCTCCGCTATACTAATCATAATGGTTGCGACCTCTACCTCATCTTTCCATGAGGCACCTTCTATTAAACATGAGATATGTGAAAATTTTATCATAACACTTTTTTGTTATCAATGATTTTTACTTATTCGGTTTTTTCCTACATTTCAAACTATTGTATTAATTAGAAAAGGAGTTGTGATTATGAAAGATATGTCACATCAAAAAAGCAAAAAAATACAACTGGATGGTAAAGCACTTCTATTTGTCGCTTCCATTGTCCTACTAGCAACGACCTTGCGTACTCCGTTGACACTTGTAGGACCGGTCATTTCTTTTATCCGGGATGATTTAGGCATTTCGAATGTACTGGGAGGGTTTCTCACAACGATCCCGCTTCTTGCCTTTGCGGTCGTCTCCCCATTTGCACCGCGCATTGCGAGAAAATTCGGGATGGAATGGACACTCTTTTATTCGGTCCTACTATTAAGTGCAGGTATTCTTCTGCGGTCAATCGGCACAATCTCTTTCCTGCTCATTGGCACTATTCTTATTGGCGTAGCGATTTCATTTGGTAACGTACTAATACCGAGCTTCTTTAAAATGCGTTATCCGCTTCATATTGGCTTATTAACCGGCATTTATACCGTTTCTATGAATCTATCAGCCGGTATTGGCGCAGGTGTCAGCTACCCTGTGGCAGAAGCAAGCAGCTGGCAAATCGCTCTAGCTTCGGCGCTCATAGTAGCGGTAGCCGCTCTTATCTTTTGGCTGCCTCAGTTACGCGGAGAAAAGGTATCACTCGGGGAAAGTTCTTCAAATAGTAAGGGATGGTCTTCTTTCATCCGCTCACCAATCGCGATTGCCGTTATGTTGGCAATGGGGCTGCAGTCTTTTGTTTTCTATACAACGGCAGCGTGGATTCCGGAAATTTATATTGCTCAGGGCATTGATGCAAATAAGGCAGGCTGGCTTTTCTCTGTCTTGCAATTCTCCCAGATTCCGATGACCTTCCTGACACCAATTATTGCAGGGAAGATGACTAATCAGCGGCCTATCGTTGTTGTCTTTACCGCCTTTTACCTAATCGGCTTTACAGGCGTATTAATGGAATGGACGGATTATGCATTTATCTGGATGATGTTCCTTGGTTTTGCAGGCGGTTCCTCCTTCAGCCTTGCGATGATGTTCTTTACACTTCGCACAAAGACAGCCTATGATGCAGCGGAGCTTTCCGGCTTTGCCCAGTCAATCGGCTATTTACTGGCTGCTATTGGACCAATCGGCTTTGGTTTCCTGAAAGATGTTACAGGAAGCTGGTTCATACCGAATATTATATTTGTTGTTATTGCCATTATTTTGTTCATTTCGGCATATATTGCAGGGAATAACCGAATAATCGACAATTGATGCAAACATACGTACTCATTTTATGATATAATGGCGTATTATATCTAAAGGAGAAAAGTATGTTTCGGAAACGTCGAAGAAAAAGAAAAAAACGTACTCTATACTTGCAGTTGTTACCCATTTTGATTGCAGGAGGTATTGGCTGGTACTATATAAGAACCCTTGAAGGGATTGCTGGCGGAATTGGCGTCTATGTATTTGTGGGGATCGCCTTTAAGTTCTGGCAGTATTGGCGGGAGTCTGTACGCCTTCGAAAAGCTGATATTGCCGATGTGGACCGGATGTCGGGCGAAGAGTTTGAACGTTTCCTTGGTGAATTATTTAAAGGCCGCGGTTTTAAAGTGTCATATACTGCAAAAAGCGGCGATTACGGAGCCGACCTTATTTTAAAGGATGGACAGGATGTGATTGCCGTACAGGCAAAGCGTTATTCTGGATCGGTCGGTGTAAAAGCAGTACAGGAAATTATCGGCGCTGTAAAAATGTATGATGCGACAGAGGCATGGGTTGTAACTAACAGCTATTTCACAAAACAAGCGATCAAGCTGGCGGATATCAACGATGTGTATTTAGTCGATCGAAAAGAATTAATTGATATGATTTTAGATAAATAGCTCTCCTATAAGGAGGGCTATTTATTTTTGTTATAAAAAGAGAGAGACTACTCATTTGGAGTTTCTTTGCCCGGATAAGTGTATCAAACTTTAGAAAACATTCATCTTTTTTAATATATTACCCAATCAAAAAGCGTAAATCATTGGAATTTCTCTTACTATGTATTACTATTTTCATTCATAGAAATAATAACTGAAAACCTTCAAGGAGGATTTCGATGCCATACTTACAAACACGGATAGGTTATGCTACGACAATTTTTCAGAAAGCAGAATACGAGGAAGCAAAAATAGTATTTGGCCAGCTGCTCAAAATATATAAAAAAGAAAACGATTTAGTAAATATGCGGCTATGTCTTTACCGTCTTGCTTGTATTGCCTACATACGTGGTGAAATACAACGTTTTCATGAGATTTTCATACATTACCGAGCATGCAAGCTTCAGGAAGAAGAGCTTCTTCAGGAGGCAGAATATTATATGCTGCAGGGACTTGTAAAGTTATCTTTTCAGCATTATAGAGAGGCGGTTAAGGCATTCACACATGCCGCAGCGCTTGCGGAGGAAAAAGGAATTACAGAGTATAAAGTAATGTCTCTTCTTTATATTCAAAGGTGTCATATTCTTCTAGGCCATTCAGAGCTGTCACTGGAAGTGAGCGATGAACTATGGACAACCTGCCATAAAGAAATCCAGTTGGATGCTAGTCAGTTTTTCCATTATCTTTTAAACCGTGCAGATATACTGTATGCTTTCGCCCAGCTGGACGAAATGTCCGAACTGGTGGAGGCTTGTGAAACCCATGAAGACCTTCATACTATGCCGAAAGAATATGCAAAAACCCTTTTAACACGCGCCAAGCTCCATATAGCGAAACAGGAATCACGTCCAGCGATGCTTGCCTTAAAAAAAGCAGTAGAAATTGCAGAGGAACAGGAGGATATCAATTTGCGCA
>DEQA01000352.1 GCA_002359075.1 Planococcaceae bacterium UBA3378 | reverse complement strand
ATTACAAAATAACGAGAGATGTATGTGTCGAAAAAAATTTTTTTGACACTCAAAAATGGCGTGAGCCATTGATACATCAACATTTATAGAGGGAGTGCTATTATGGGGATTTTAGGAAGAAATCCAAAGGCAGAACCGCTGAATTATGGAGAGGTTTTTGCCATCTGGACGAATATTGGAACGAATCAAGGGCTTATTGCAGCTTATCAGACTTTTTATAATCACACAGGCGATGCAGAACTACGCAAGATCATTGAAGAAGCAATCACAATGATGGAAGAGGAAAATAAGCAGCTCATTCCGATTTTAAAAACGAACGGAATCGGGCTTCCCCCAGCTCCTCCTGAACGCCCTTTTGCCCAGCTGGAACATATTCCTGCAGGAGCGCGGTTCAATGATCCGGAAATTAGTGCTGCGCTTTCTATGGATACAGCAGAGGGGTTAATGGCCTGCAGTACAGCGATGGGTCTTTGTACACGTGAAGATATTGCGCTGATGTATGGTCAATTCCACTATTCCAAAGCTCAGCTCGGAGCAAAATTATTGCGCCTGAACAAAAACAAAGGCTGGCTTGTCCCTCCCCCTCTTCATACACAGCTAAATCTTCAATAACGAATGAAGAGAAAGAATATACCTAATAAAAATGCCGTTGATCGCCAAGTAAATGGAGAAACAACGGCATCTTTATTCCGCATTGACAGGTAAATCCTTTACCATATGGTGCAGGAAGACAGAACAAACTATTTCATCGGTTTTTTTGGTGCAAGTACAACATCGGTTACAAAATGTACGCGGGACAATGCCCCAATATAAAAGGCCAACACATAGCCTGTCAGGAACAGAGCGACCAGTTCCACAATATGAAGCTTATAGCTGAAAAACAGCTGATTTAGCTCTACCAGCTGATCTGTATTTTGAAACACGTGCTGCGGAAGGTTCGTATAGCAAAAGAAGCTCAGTATTTGGATGATGCTTGCTGCAAGTACAAAGGATAATGTCTTTTTGCGAATCACTACATTTTTATATTGTAAATAGTTAAATAGAAAACGAAACGTCATAATGCAAATCATAGCATTCATGATCATTCCTACATAACGGAGTGTTACATAATACGGGCTCGCAAAAACGGCGATATTGTCCATCCAAGAAGAAGGGAAAACTTCTAAAATGATCAAATAAAAAATCGCATAATAGCTTAAGAACACAACAAGTCCCCACCTGTTGAAAATAATGAATAATAAGGTTGACAGTTTTTTCATCAAGATTTCCTTTCTCCCACTCTTACTTACAATGCTAATTATACTATTATAGCTTGAATATACATTGAAAAAAAGTTGCTTTGTCTATATGCAGAACACCTTTTCTATAAGAAAGCAGCCTTTGCCATTTGCCAACTTTGTAAAGTAAAAGGATAGATGTTGTCCGGAAAAATCACGAAAATTTATTTTTCCGTCTTCGATTCACTATCTTCCTCACAGCAAATTTTTCCTGATTTTAGGTATTTCTATTTTAATACATTATTTTCTCTAATAAACAATAAATATTTTTTTCATTCGAAAATCTTGTTTTTTCATATGAAACCAAAATCTGTTATATATACATTGTAATACACAGAAAACATTGATAATACTACCTTAATACCCTTTAATACCCCAAACCTCAACTCTGTTCTATTACAAAAAAACACCGGTTTTTTCTGTAACTATAACCATATTTTCTATTCTATGAAACTAATTTATGTAAAAAAAACTATTGCACTATTATGTTTGGAAATGTTATGTTTTTATCTAGAATTATTCGCGAAAAAATTCCACCATAACAAAATAAAGGGGTAGAAGAGAAAATATGAAGAAAAACAAATGGTTAATTGCACTTTCCGCTATTGCTATCCATTTATCAATCGGTGGGGCATATGCATACAGTGTGTATAAGAATCCTATTACAACTCAAATGGGTTGGAGCATGACAAACGTTACAATTGCTTTCACAATTATGATGGGTCTTGCCGGTTTTTCAGCGGCGTTATTTGGAAGTTTTGTAGAAAAGCAGGGCCCTCGTAAATCAGCTATGCTGGCAGCAGTACTTTTCGGTCTTGGACAAGCGGGTGCCGGAGTAGCAATCGCAATGGACTCTGTTGTCCTATATTGGTGCACATATGGTCTTCTAAGTGGTTTAGGGATGGGGATTGGTTATATCTCTCCTGTATCTACACTTGTTAAATGGTTCCCTGATCGCCGCGGTTTAGCAACAGGGATGGCAGTTTTAGGGTTTGGTGCAGGTTCACTTATTACAGCGCCAGTTGCTACAAACTTAATGGAAGCTGTCGGTATCTCAAATACTTATTACATCCTTGGTATTAGTTATTTTGTATTAATGTTCCTGGGCGCTTCATATATCGCTCCTCCAAAAGCAGAGGGTGCGTTGAATGTCTCAAAATACGATACAGCCAGCAAAGCGTTGGCACAAATGTCTGCACGTGAAGCCGTAAAAACAAAGAACTTCTGGATGCTTTGGACTATGCACTTAATCAATGTAACAGCAGGTTTAATGATGATTTCCGTTGCATCGCCAATGGCCCAGGAAATCGTCGGCCTATCTGTAGCAGGCGCTGCGGCGATGGTTGGACTTATGGGATTATTTAATGGCGGCGGACGCCTCATTTGGGCAGCTGCTTCCGATTATATCGGTCGTCAAAATGTTTTCATTATTTTCTTTGTGATTCAGTTAATAGCCTTTGTCACATTACCGTTCACGACAAATATTATATTATTCCAAGCATTCATTTTCCTGGTAGTTAGCTGTTATGGCGGCGGTTTCTCTAACCTTCCTGCCTTTGCAAGTGACCTGTTCGGTACAAAACAGCTTGGTGTCATCCACGGTTATTTACTAACAACTTGGTCGCTTGGCGGAATTTTCGGCCCACTGATTGTATCGAATATTTATAATGCAACAGGCAGCTACATTCCGGTATTCTATACGTTCTCTGTATTGATTTCCATTTCACTCTGTATTTCTCTATGGATGCGTCATGATGTAGTAAAGAAAAAGAAAAGCCAGAAAGCAAAAGAATTGCAGGAAGTTTCCGCTTCATAAAAATGGTCACAGATTATAAGTGCCTGATATAAAAGGAGAGGATGATACGCTCATAGTGTATAAAGTGGTACCCAAGTCAAG
>DEQA01000082.1 GCA_002359075.1 Planococcaceae bacterium UBA3378 | reverse complement strand
CAGACGGGCCAAACGATACTTGTTCCTGTTGCGAAAGATTCAGTATATGTAGCCAACCGCTCCGATGAGGAGGCTGGCAAATCCATTAAAGTAGCGAGTGATCAAAAATGACAAAGCCACAATCGGCTGTCGTATACTGCCGTGTGAGTACGACAAAGGAAACGCAGGAAACTTCGCTGGCAAGACAGCGCGAGGAATTAACCCGCTATGCCAAGGAACAGGGGTTTCATGTAGAAGCGGTCTTTGAAGATCAGCATAGCGGATATGATGTAGATCGTGAAGGCCTGCTGGAGATGCTTGATTTTATGAAGGGATCGAACATTCCTGTATTGTTCATTCAGGATGAGACACGGATTGGACGGGGGAATGCCAGAATGGCTGTACTCCACCTTTTGATGAAGCAGGAGGTAACAGTCTATTCACTGAATGAGGCAGGGCCGTTATCGCTGAATGAAATGGATACAATGTTGCTGGAAATCCTGTCCATCGTGGAAGAATACCAGCGAAAGCTGCACAATGCAAAAATCCGCAGAGGGATGAAGCGCGCAGTAGAACGGGGATACAGGCCAGAGCTGAACCTCCGGGAACGTGGAAATCTGGAAGGCCGTGACCGGATTGAGGTACCTATTGAAGAAATCGTAAAATTGCGCGATAAAGGGATGACCTTTAAAGAGATTGCCAGTACATTACAGGGACTGGGCTTTCAAGTAAGCAAAGCAACGGTCCACAGACGATATACCGAATATATAGAAGATGTTGAACGTCAACAAGCATCAGAGCTGCCAAAGTAGAAATGGCAGCTCTTTTTTTCATATATAACAAGAAAATAAAGCGCAATCGCTTGCACTTCCGAGCGTTTTTTCATACCTTTGTAGTAGTTGGTTATGAAAGGTGAGACGAAAATGTTATCAAAAGAGAAATTGGCTCGAATCAGTGAGCTTTCGAAAAAGAAAAAAGCAGGCACATTAACAGAAGCTGAAGCGAAAGAACAAACACAGCTGCGCAAAGAATATTTGGATACATTCCGCAGCACAATGCGTGAAACGATTGAAAATGTGAAAGTGATCGACGCAGAAGGCAACGATGTGACACCTGAAAAGGTAAAGGAAGCAAAGGAAAAGAAGTTTCTAAACTAGTTCGGTAATTTGCAAAGGGACTATTTTCTTCATGAAACTCTCTATCTATATAATTTAGTAGAAAAAGTATAAAATTATACGATTTTTTTGATAGAATAATCGTTGAAAAAACCCTTTTAATAATATGTCACATTTGTTGGAAAAGTATAACATATTTGCGGAAAAAACGTTGTATTCTTGAGCGTTTATGACTAAACTATATAAGAACAATATTAGTGCGAGAAAGGATGTCACACATGACACAATACGCGGATCTGTTAGCGATTAATGCTATCCGAACATTATCAATCGATGCAATCGAAAAGGCGAATTCAGGCCACCCTGGTTTACCGATGGGTGCGGCTCCAATGGCCTATACATTATGGACGAAACAATTGCGCCATAATCCACAAAATCCAAAATGGTATAACCGCGACCGTTTTGTTTTATCAGCGGGTCATGGTTCGATGCTTTTATACAGCCTGCTGCACCTTGGCGGATATGGCTTAGAAATGGAAGACATCAAAAACTTCCGTCAATGGGACTCTAAAACACCTGGCCACCCTGAATATGGACATACAGCAGGTGTAGAAGCAACAACAGGCCCACTTGGTCAAGGGATTGCGATGTCTGTCGGTATGGCAATGGCAGAACGCCACCTTGCAGCCACATACAACAAAGAAGGCCATGAAATCGTGGATCACTATACATTTGCCCTATGCGGTGACGGCGACCTTATGGAAGGCGTCGCATCTGAGGCAATCTCGCTTGCAGGCCACCTGCAGCTTGAAAAATTAATCGTGCTTTATGATTCAAATGATATTTCCCTGGACGGCGATTTGGAGAAATCATTCTCAGAAAACGTACAAAAGCGTTTTGAATCAAATGGCTGGAACTACTTAAAAGTACAGGACGGCACAGATATCGATGCGATTAATAAGGCAATCGAGCAAGCAAAAGCAAACAAAGGCAAGCCGACATTGATCGAAGTAAAAACGGTGATCGGTTTCGGTTCACCAAATAAATCCGGTAAATCAGATTCTCACGGTGCCCCACTTGGAGCAGATGAAGTGCTATTAACAAAAGCGGCATACGAATGGGCACATGAGCCATTCCACGTACCGGAAGAAGTATATGAAACATTTAAAGCAGCAGCTGATGTGCAAGGCGTACAGGCTGAAAATGACTGGAACGCAAAATTCGAGGCATATAAAGCGGCTTACCCAGAGCTTGCTGAACAGTTTGTAAAAGCAATGAATAATGAATTGCCAGCAGACTACGATGCTGAAATTCCTGTATATGAAGCAGGTAAATCAGTAGCAACACGCTCATCTTCAGGAGAGGTAATCAATGCATTAGCGAAAAAGGTTCCTTCCTTCTTTGGTGGTTCGGCTGACTTAGCAGGGTCGAACAAAACAACAATGAAAGGTGCCGGTGACTTCTCAGCAGACGACTACGCTGGCCGCAATATTTGGTTTGGTGTACGTGAATTCGCGATGGGTGCTGCATTAAACGGTATGGCTTTACACGGTGGTGTCAACGTATTTGGCGGTACATTCTTCGTATTCTCTGACTATGTACGCCCGGCTGTACGTCTTTCAGCATTGATGGGCTTGCCGGTAACATATGTATTCACACACGATTCAATCGCGGTTGGGGAAGACGGACCAACGCATGAGCCGATCGAGCATTTAGCATCGCTGCGTGCTATGCCAAATCTTTCTGTCATCCGCCCTGCAGATGCAAACGAATCAGCAGAAGCTTGGCGTATTGCCGTTACAAGCAAATCAACACCGACTGTTTTAGTACTGTCCCGTCAAAACCTGCCGGTAATCAACGCACCAATCGAAACAGTGCGTGAAGGCGTTCAAAAAGGTGCTTACGTCATTTCACCAGCTACAAAAGAAACGCCGGATGCAATCTTAATTGCGACAGGTTCAGAAGTATCATTAGCTGTAGAGGCGCAAAAAGTGTTGCTTGCTGACGGCATTGATGCATCTGTTGTCTCTATGCCTTCAATGGACCGTTTCGAACAGCAATCAGCTGACTATAAAGAATCTGTTCTTCCTAAGGCAGTAACAAAACGACTTGCAATTGAAATGGGCGCTTCATTAGGCTGGCATAAATATACTGGCTTTGAAGGGGACGTTCTGGCAATCGACAAGTTCGGTGCCTCTGCACCAGGTGAGCTGGTAATGGAGAAATACGGCTTTACAGTAGAAAATGTAGTAGAGGAAGCCTTAAAATTATAAGAATAAGTAGAAATATAAAAATAAGATATATAAGTATAAAAAAGTGAAAATCCTAGGATTTTCACTTTTTTAATTCTTCTTTTTATTTTGAGCCTTGGTTAATTTATCTGGTGTTACATTTTTTCCCATAGGGTCAACTACTTTAACATTCATTAAGGTCTCCTT